>JAYUFG010000120.1:0-17633 GCA_043738845.1 Planctomycetaceae bacterium | reverse complement strand
GCCCAGCCTCATGCGCGGGATATTCTTCCGCTGCTGCGGCGCCGAACTCTTCGCCTAATCATCGCTCGATGTTGCAATTTTTATGGTATGAGCCATACTAAAGGGCTGGCAGGGGAATCCCGCCAGCAAAACATCGTGGTCCGGAATGTCGTCGGGTGCGATCTTCGTTATATCGCCAATGGGCCGTTCTTGAAAATTGGCTTCATACGTGTCCTGAGCTTCAGAATCCCATTCCGAAGAAAACACCGCCCGCCCGCCGACCGACTCAAAGCCCAATCGAATGCCGCCGATACCCGCGAAAAGATCAATCGTGCGGAACCCGTTCGCCCATTTCACAGAAGTAATCGCATCGATGTTGCCGACCCCACCCGGACCGTGTTGTTCATATTTAACCGTGTTGTTCATATTTAATGGAACTCAAAAAAGGGTCCGATGCCATCTCGCAAACTCCCCCAAAGGCGACAATGTACTTGCGAGGATTCTACCCCACTCGGCTCCATTTACCAAGAGTCGCAGATGGCCGCGCCATTCGGATAGCCTTCCTTCCCCCAATCGTGGCACCCCTCACGCTGCGGCTTACGCAGCTTGCCTTGACGGGATGGAAGGGGAGTGATATTCATCCGGTCCTTATCTCAGTGAAGTTGCGTCTTCAACCAAGAGTCTCTGGCGAAATCGTCGTTCGGCGAACGCCCAAAACATTTCATTTTACGGCCTGAACGCATGACTTGCGGGAAACCTAATGCGCTGCGCCCATCGCCAGACGTGCCGCGTCGTCGGAATGTTTCGCGACTTGTTTCGTTTGTTCCGGGCTGGTTTGCCGAGAAGGCGTTCACGTTCGTATGGATGTTGATTTTGTGCGGCACTCAATCGGCTATAGCCCAACGTATGCAGTTTCCTTCGCCGACTGGTCCGTATGATCCTTACGCGCCGTCGGGAGGATACTCACCAACTCCCTACAGTCCGGCACCTGGTTCTTATCCGGTTGCTCCGAATCCTTATCCGTCCATTCCGGCCGCGCCTAGTCCTTACGCAAGTCCCTACCCCGCCGGTCCATCACCACAGTTTGATCCTTACGCGGTTGGGCCGAGTGGCCCGCCCATCGCACCGTACAGCCCGCCGGGAGCGATGCCCTACGCGCCGGGCACAACGCCGTACTCCTCAACGCCTTCGTCGATATTTCCGCCCAGCCCCTACGGGCCGGGTGCTGGCTCGCCGGGTGGTTCGTCGAGTTTTAACTTTAGCGACTGGCTCACGCCTGCCCCGAATGGCGAGCGATTCATTCGCGAAATTCGCGTGCAAGACACTTGGTTGGCACCGCTGGGGGGCGACAAGAGTTTGGGAGTCGATGATCTTGATCTCTCGCTGACGTTTCAGTTTCCGTTTCCGCTCTTTGAATCGCGTCAAGCACCGATCTTAGTGACACCCGGTTTTGCGTTTCACTTTTGGGATGGACCCGATACGCTACCTCCCGCCAACGCTGACTTGCCCGCCAACACGTATGACGCTTATCTCGATGTCGGGTGGGATCCAGAAATCACGCCGTACCTTTCTGCGGAGCTTGATGTGCGAGTCGGCATCTACAGCGACTTCCAATTGGTTTCGACGCACAGCATTCGCATCATCGGAGCGGGCGACGCGGTGATTACCGTCTCACCCGTGTGGAAAGTGAAAATTGGAGCGGCATACATTGACCGCAACAAAGTGAAAATTTTGCCAATCGCTGGTGTCGTTTGGACTCCCAACGATGACACGCATTGGGAACTCGTCTTTCCACATCCAAAACTTTCCAATCGCTTGAGTACGTACAACAACACGACGTTTTGGTGGTACGTAACGGGCGAGTACGGCGGCGGCGCGTGGACAATTCGTCGGGCGAGCGGGTTCGGCGACGATTTTGACTACAACGATATTCGCATCGCGCTCGGCATCGACTGGGCAACGCAAGCGAATTGGAAGGGAATGTTCGAAGTCGGATACGCCTTTAATCGGGAGTTGATTTATCGCAGCGGTTCGCCCGCCAGTTTCGATCCGTCGGGAACGATCATGCTCCGTGCCGGCTTGGCTTATTGAGGTTTCGCTCAGGTAATGAAATTACGAAACAGACCCACGCGATAACGAAAACATCATGCGACGAACGACATTATCAACGGCCTGGGCCATCATCGCGCTGACGATGACACAGGTCGCGTTTGCGCAGTTTGAACCGTTGCCGTTGATGAATAACGTACAATCCGCCGCGTACAATAATAGCGAGCCGTTCAATCCGCCGTTTCCGCCGTGGGAGCATCGCGATTATTCCGCGCCTTCGCCCGGTTATTCACCGCCGCCGATTTACACCGTCCCCGCGTCGCCCAGTTATGGGGATGGTGGAGGTGACTACTACGCTCCCGACGCTTCCTCAAATCAAATCCAGCCCGGCTCGCCATTCCTGCCGATTCCACAGGATGAACCGGGTGCCTATCTGCCAAATCAATGTACGCCTCCGCCACCGTCGAGTGGGCGGGACGGGATGCTGCAAAAGTTCGCCTTCATTGATGGTTGGTTGCCGCGAATTGGCCCGCATGGTCAGGAAAATACGGACCTCGATATTTACGCGATGCTGGGCCTGCCGATTCCGTCGCGCGAGTCGCCGATTTTGATTACGCCCGGCTTTCAAGCCCACTTTTGGGACAACATCATTGATCCGAATTTGCCGCACAACCTGTACGATTTCTATTTGGAGACGTTATGGGTTCACAAATGGAGCGACGATTTTGAGACGTATCTCGGCGCGACGCCGGGCTGGCATGGCGATTGGGAAAACAAACATGAAAAAGCGTGGCGGCTCGAGGTGCAAGCGATTGGCAACTACACCTATTCACCCACGCTGAAGTTTATTTTCGGTGCCAAGTATCTCGACCGCAAGGATGTTTTAGCATTGCCGATTGTCGGGTTCATCTGGACCCCCAACGACGACATCAAGTACGAAGCAATCTTTCCCAAACCGAAATTCGCCCACCGGATATGTTGCAATGGACACAACGAGTGGTGGTGGTATTTGGCAGGTGAATTGGGGGGCGGGATTTGGGGCATCGAACATAGCGATGGCACGCTCGACGTCGTGCGCTCCCGCGACTATCGCGTCTTTGTTGGCGTCGAGGATCGAATGCTCGGCGGTTGGACCGGTCGGCTGGAAATTGGTTATGTCTTCGGTCGCAAGATCGAGTTTGAAAACACCGGTGCCACCGACAAACCGGCCGACACGCTGATGCTCCGCACGGGTTTGATTTATTAGTGTTTGGTCAGCCGACAATTTGTTCGACCGTTCCGCCAATCTCAAGCGGTTCCTGTACCGCGACGAAGCGACACTCACTCAACCCGCGAAACCAAGTTCCTTGTCGCTTCGCGAATTGTCGCGTGCGGGTTTTGACCAACTCGATAGTGCTATCCAGTTCACGGAGGCCGGACAAATGTTCCAGCACTTCGCGATAACCGACAGCCTGTGCCGCCGTGCGGCCCAGGGGCGGACCGGTGAGAAGTCGCTGCGTTTCCTCGACAAGTCCGGCGGCGAACATCCCGTCCACACGACGGTTGATGCGATCATAAAGTTGCTCACGCGGCCAATCGAGGACGAAGACTTTGCACGCGACCGCCGGCTGCCCTTGATCGAATTGAGCTTGCCACTCACTGAGTGGCTTGCCGGTCTTTTCAAAAACCTCGAGCGCACGAATCACACGTCGTTGATCTTGGATCAAGAGTTTTATGGCAGCCAGCGGATCGACCTGAGCGAGTCGTGTGTGCAACTTGTCAGGACCATGCTCAGCGGCGAACTGTTCCATCTGCTGGCGAAAATCCCAATCGGCCGGTGGCCCCTGAAAAATTCCTCGGAGTAACGCCTTTAAGTACATTGGGGTTCCGCCGACGAACAAGGGCGTTTTGTCGCGACTCCGGATTTCAGCGACCACTTTTTCCGCAGCATCAAGAAATTGCGCCACGCTGAATTCTTCGTGCGGATCGACGACATCAATGAGATGATGTGGCACTGCCGTCCGCTCAGCGTGGGTTGGCTTGGCCGTGCCAATGTCCATGATCCGATAGACGGCCATCGAATCGAGGGAGATAATCTCGGCGTTGATATTTCGAGCCAAATCGATGCCGACCGCCGTTTTTCCACTCGCCGTCGGGCCTGACAAAAACCAGCACGTTTCGGCGAAGGGGAACATTATTGGCGGTAACACCTTGGCAATGAAATTAGTCTTGAACCGAAATTATTGTAATCCGACCACACGATTTCGTCGCGGGCAGCGGCGTGATATAATTCCCATCGTCAATTCAGGTTTTTCGTCGGTGCAATTTCAATAAGGTATCACAATGTCCGATTCCGGGAGTGTTTTGCAACAACTCATGGCCGTGATCGAAGACCGACAACGGAATCCGCCCGCCAAGTCATACACGACGTCACTGTTTGCCGGGGGCGTTGAAAAAATCGGCGGAAAAATTCGCGAAGAAGCCAACGAAGTCGTCGAAGCGGCGTCCGAACCGGGCGACGAGGGGCACAAGCACCTCGTCCACGAAACGGCCGATTTGATCTATCACCTGTTTGTGATGCTCGCCCATCGCAACGTCAAGTTGGCCGAGGTCGA
This sequence comes from Planctomycetaceae bacterium, assembly GCA_043738845.1. Lineage (GTDB taxonomy): Bacteria > Planctomycetota > Planctomycetia > Pirellulales > DASRSE01 > DASRSE01. The sequence goes on along the minus strand of JAYUFG010000120.1, from coordinate 13,011 downwards.
AGCCGAACTCGCCCGCAGGTTTGGAATCTCGGGTCTCGATGAAAAAGCGGGCCGGGGAAAAAAGTCGGGCGACGATTGACGAAAGTTATTACAGTAGCACCATCTGCTCAGTGCATTGCGAAATCCGGAACATCCCTGACAACGTCCCCCAACTCAACACCCATGAACCCAACCAACCTAGTTCAACGATTGAAAAAAATTTGCCATTCCAGCAACCGTTTGACGACTTTCCTTATCGTCGCCCTGTGGTTGGCTGGGGCCAGCGATTGGGAACGACACGCACAGTCCGCAGAAGCGTCGTCGCGGCCCAACATCGTCTTTATTATGGCCGACGATTTCGGTTGGCGCGATTTGGGCTGTTACGGAAGTACGTTTCATCAGACGCCGAACCTCGACAAACTTGCGGCGCGGGGAGTGCGGTTCACACAGGCTTACGCGGCAAATCCCCTTTGCTCGCCGACCCGTAGCAGCGTACTCACCGGACTGTGGCCCGCCCGCACTGGGATCACAGCACCTGTTTGTCATTTGCCACAAGTGGTTCTTGACAAGCAACTCGCGGCAGGAAACCCCAACGCTCGCGTCCTTGTCGCTAATAGCGTCACCCGATTGAAAACTGACTATGTTACGCTGCCGAAGGTTCTGCGCGACGCCGGTTATCGCACGGGCCACTTTGGAAAATGGCATTTGGGACCGGAGCCTTATTCCGCGTTGCAACATGGCTTTGATGTCGATTGGCCCCATTGGCCCGGCCCTGGCCCGGCGGGAAGTTACGTTGCACCCTGGAAATTTCCGCCCGCGTTAAAGATTGAAGGACAGCCGGGCGAGCACATCGAGGATGCCCTCTCGTCACAGGTCGTAAAGTTCATTAAGGAGAATAAGGACCGTCCATTCTTTGCAAACTATTGGCAGTTCAGCGTTCATGCCCCCTACGACGCGAAGGACGAACTTGTGGCCAAGTATCGCAAGCTGGCCGATCCGAAAAACCCGCAGCGTAATCCGGTTTATGCCGCAATGGTCGAGAGCCTCGACGACGGAGTCGGCCGCGTGTTGGCCGCACTCGACGAGTGTGGCCTTGCCGAGAAGACGATCATCGTGTTCTTTTCGGACAACGGCGGCGTAAGCTGGGGTGGTAAGGATGCTGATGGTGACGGTGCCCACAAGAGCATCCGCTTTCAAGCCGACATGACCTCACCGCCGACGAGCAATCTGCCGTTGCGAAATGGCAAGGCGAGCCTCTACGAAGGAGGTGTTCGCGAGCCGTGTCTGGTCATTTGGTCCGGCGTCACCAAACCGAACACGGTGAACGAAACGGTTGTGCAAAGTATCGACTGGATGCCGACGCTACTCGAGATGGCGGGTGTCCCCTTGCCGAAAGAAGCCAAACCCGACGGCGTTAGTTTCGCCCCGGTGCTGAAAGGGGGCACGCTCGCCCGCGACGCGATTTTCTGTCACTTTCCACACGACACGCCCGCCAGTGGTCAGCATCCGGGCACGAGTGTGCGGCGTAGTAATTGGAAACTGATCCGCCTGTTCGCACAAAACGACGACGGCAGCGACCAATTGGAACTGTACAACCTGCGTGACGATCTGGGCGAAACGAAGAACCGAGCGGTCGAGCAACCGGAACTCGTCAAAGAACTCAATGCGCTGATCTCTAAGTTCCTAACCGAAACGTCGGCGGTTGTTCCCATTCGCAATCCAAATTACAAGCCGGGCAATGCGAAACAACCACCAACCGATAAAAAACCGACCGCCACTCCCGACCCATTGCAGGGCTGGAAGGCTCGCCAATGTGACGCCACAGTGAAGGATGGAATTGTGACCGTGACCGGCAAGGGAGACTCGCCGTTTCTTGGCGTCGGTGCGGGAATGTCCGGCCCCGCCGTGTTGAAATTCAAAACCCGTACTGTCAACGGCGGGAGCGGCAAGATAGAATGGCTTTCACCCGGCGGAGATGCCAAAGCGAAGTCCACTCCGTTCACTCTTAAGCCGGGCGATTGGCAGGAAGTCTCAGTGGACATCAAAGCTGACGGCCCACTCGGCATCCTCCGCATTTATCTGCCTGCCCAAAAGCAAACCGTCGATGTCGATTGGATTGAACTCAAGTCGGGCGACAAAACAAAGCGGTGGGAGTTTTGATGCAACGCAACAAGCCCCGTCGTTTATACTATACACAACTCCTTTAATTGCGTCCTAAAAGAGCAAAGTGACGGTGCGAAGCTCATTCGACGGGCAGCGCGAAGGGGGTCGGGAGTCGGTTTCGCGGTGACGACTTTCGACAATGGATAATCTCAGCCGCGAAACTAACTCCCGACCCCTTTTCGGCGAACCAATTAACATGAAAACCACCTTCCAATTCGCATTCGTCATTTGCGCCTCACTCTGTTTCCTCGGTGGTCAACTCCATGCCGCCGACGCGCCGAAACCCAACATCGTCTTTATCCTTGCCGATGATATGGGCTATTCCGATGTCGGTTGCTATGGTGGCGAGATTGAAACGCCCAACCTGGATCGACTCGCCGCGAACGGACTACGGTTTACACAGTTCTATAATACGGGCCGCTGTTGGCCGTCGCGAGCAGCCCTCTTGAGCGGTTATTATCCGCAACAAGTCAATCGCGATCCGGCCAAGACGCGACCCAAGTGGGCGGCCCTCTTACCCGACTTATTGCGTCCCGCCGGTTATCGTTCGTATCACTCGGGCAAGTGGCATGTCGATGGCGACGTACTAGCGGCGGGCTTCGCACATTCCTATAACACCATCGATCACGACCGCCACTTTTCTCCCAAGCGGCATTTGATCGACGACAAACCGGCACCCCTGCCGACGCCCGACGAACACTATTATTCTACGACGGCCATTGGTCAGCACGCGGTCGGTTGGTTGCAAGAACATAAAAAAGAGCATCCGCAAGACCCCTTCTTTTTATACGTTGCGTTTATCGCGCCGCACTTTCCCTTGCAAGCTCCTGCGGAAGACATCGCAAAGTATCGCGAGCGTTATAAAAAGGGTTGGGAGGCCGTTCGCAATGAGCGTTGGGAGCGTGTGCAGAAACTGGGCTTGGTGAAGGGAACTCTTCCGCCACCGGAAGCGAAGCTGGCCCCGGATTGGAACCTGAAGGAATCTGAATTGCAGAAGAGAATTGGTCCCGGTGAGTTGGGTTTCGCTGTTCCTTGGAGCGACTTGACGCCTGAGCAACGCGACTTTCAAGCGAACAAGATGGCGGTTCACGCGGCGATGTGTGATCGGGTTGATCAAGCGGTGGGCCGAGTGGTCGAGCAATTGAAAGCGATGAACGCCTTGGACAATACGTTGATTTTATTCGCGTCGGACAATGGGGCCAGTGCGGAACAGATCATTCGCGGCGAGGGCCATGATCCCTCCTCCACGCCAGGCGACGCCAAGAGTTATCTCGGCCTTGGCCCCGGCTGGTCGACCGTCTCGAACACACCGTTTCGCCGCCACAAATCGTGGGTTCACGAAGGGGGCATCGCCACACCACTAATTGTCCATTGGCCCCAGGGTATTGCCGCTCATGGCGATTTGCGACATGCTCCGTCGCATCTCGTGGATATCGTGCCGTCACTGCTGGAACTGACCGGCGCGACCGCTCCGCAAAAATGGAACGGCGAATCTCGCCCCGCTTTGCCGGGCCGCAGCCTTGTTCCGATGCTCGCCAGCGACGCTGTTCCCCAACGCGATCCGATCTATTTTCATCACATGCAGAATCGCGCCTTACGCGACGGAGATTGGAAAATTGCCGCCGCTGGCGCGAACGCACCCTGGGAACTTTACGATCTTTCGACCGACCGATCTGAAACGCTCGATCTGGCCAAAGAGAAGCCCGACAAACTGAAAGAACTCGTCGCCCTTTGGGAAGCCCGCGACCGTGAGTACGTGAAGCAGGGCGCAACCGGTGGCCCAGCACAGAAACCGGATAAGTTAGAGTAACCGGTCAACCGTCGTTTAATGGTGCAACATCGAACAATTCACTGCTTAGCCGCCGCGTCCACGCGGTGGACCATCGGCACTGGTCCCATCGACACCGTCCCGGTCGTGAACGACCGGGCTAAGCGATTGTCGCGACGCTTTCACCCCCTTTCGCGAACCAGCTAAAGGGGACACAATGACGGCGCAATTGGTGTGCAAGTCTACCGTCTAAATAAGCCGTTCCGCTGTCCCTATCATCTCATGCCCCACCTCTCTTGGAACGAAATTCGTGACCGGGCAATGGCCTTTGCCAGCGAGTGGCAAGCGGCGACGAGTGAGTCGTCCGACAAGCAGACCTTTTGGAACGAGTTTTTCAAAGTCTTCGGAACGGAACGGCGAACGGTCGCGACCTTCGAGGTCGGCGTGCGAAATCTGGCAGGGCGATTCAATCATATCGACCTGTTGTGGAAAGGGATGTTGCTGGTCGAGCATAAGTCAGCGGGAAAAAGTCTCGCTGCGGCTGAATCGCAAGCGTTCGACTATATCCAAGACCTGATTCGTGAAGGCCGCGGCGACGAAATCCCGCGGTATGTGATCGTTTCCGATTTCCGTCGGATTGCCTTGTACGATTTGGAACCGGACGAAAAGCAGAACCTGCCGGAATTTTCCGGTCGGCCTTACGGCGTGATTGATTTCGCCCTGCCTGAGTTTTACAAGCACGCGCGAAGTTTTGCGTTCATTAAGGGAGAGCGACCGGTTCGTCTTGATCCGGAAGATCCGGCGAACCAAAAGGCCTACGACAAAATGTGTTTGCTCCATGACGAGTTGGAGCAAAGCAAACTCCCCGCCCAGGACTTGGAGCGGTTGCTCGTGCGTCTGTTGTTTTGTCTGTTCGCGGAAGACACGGGGATTTTTGAACCGAACGCTTTTCAGGCGTTCATTCACAACCACACACGCGAGGATGGTTCGGACCTGGGTGCGAGACTGAACGAACTGTTCGAGGTTTTGAATACGCCGGAAGAAAGCCGTGCCCGCAATCTCAATGAAGACTTGGCTGCGTTTCCCTACGTGAATGGTCAATTGTTCGCCGAGCGACTTGGGTTCGCGACGTTCTCGCGTGGGATGCGGACCGCACTCCTTCATGCGGCGGAATTTCAGTGGGCACGCATCTCACCCGCCGTTTTCGGCTCGCTATTTCAGGGCATCCTTGATAGTCGCGAGCGTCGCCAACAGGGAGCGCATTACACGAGCGAACGGGACATTATGAAGGTCATCCGCTCGCTCTTTCTGGACAATTTACGGGCGGAGTTCGAGACGATCCGCACTGATAAATCGAAGCGGCGGATGGCTCGACTCGATGAATTCCAAAAGAAACTGCGGACCTTGCATTTTCTCGATCCAGCGTGTGGTTGCGGGAACTTTTTGATTCTCGCGTATCGCGAAGTACGAGCCTTGGAACTCGATGTTTTGCGAGACCGTTATGCCAAAGACAGGCAGAACGTCCTCAATGTTCGCGATTTGATTCTGGTCGATGTCGATCAGTTTTACGGAATCGAAATTAGTGAGTGGCCGGTCCGGATTGCCGAAGTGGCGATGTGGCTGATGGATCACCAGATGAACCAATTGGTTTCGGCAGCGTTTGGTCAAACCGTATTTCGCTTGCCGCTTCAGCATTCGCCCCACATCCTTCAAGGCAATGCCCTGCAACTCGATTGGCGAACGGTCTTGCCGCCCGAACAATGTCATTTTGTGTTGGGGAACCCACCGTTCGTCGGCGCGAAATATCAATCCGAAGTGCAGCGCGGGGAAATGACGAAACTTTTCCGCTGCGTGAGAAATGGCGGACTTCTCGATTATGTCACAGCGTGGTATCTCAAAGCGGCCGATTATATTCAGCGAACGCCGGTTGCGGGCGCCTTCGTTTCGACGAACAGTATTACGCAGGGCGAACAAGTCGGCGTGTTGTGGAGTGCATTATTTCCGAAGGGAATCCAAATTCATTTTGCCCATCGCACGGTGGCGTGGGAAAGTGAGTCTCGCGGAAAAGCGCACGTGCATGTGGTCATTATCGGTTTTGGTTTGAGCGACTGGGCCAACAAGCGACTGTTCGATTACGATGACGATCCGGAAAAACCGAATGTCACCGTGGTCCCGAACATCAGCCCTTATTTAGTGGCCGGATCGAACACGGTGATCCTGAATCGAAGTCGGCCGTTGGGTACCGTTCCCGAGGTGGGGATTGGAAACAAACCGATTGACGGCGGGAATTATCTATTTACAACCGAAGAACGCGATGAGTTTTTGCAGCGAGAACCCCAGGCGGCGAAATGGTTTCGACGCTGGCTGGGGTCGGACGAATTCATCAATGGCTGGGAGCGGTGGTGCTTGTGGCTCGGCGATTGCCCGCCGAATGAACTTCGCAAAATGCCAGAAGCGATGCAGCGGGTCGAGGCGGTCCGTCAATTTCGTTTGGCGAGCAAGAGTGAGCCGACGCGAAAACTGGCTGCAACGCCGACAAGGTTCCACGTCGAAAACATGCCGACGCGAAACTTCATCGTCGTGCCCTCTGTTTCGTCAGAACGACGTAGATATATTCCGATAGGATACGTGGGGCCGGAAACCCTCATCAGTAATCTTTGTTTCATCAATACTGACGTTAGTCTGTTTCACTTCGGTGTTCTCACCTCAACGATGCACATGGCCTGGGTCCGGCAAGTCTGCGGACGACTGAAATCAGACTATCGTTACTCCGCCAAACTTGTCTACAACAATTATCCTTGGCCCGAATCGCCGACCGATAAGAACAACGCGACCGTCGCCGAAAAGGCACAAGCGGTCCTCGACGCTCGCACGCCGTTTCTGCCACCCAACGGAGATTCCACACTTGCCGATTTGTACGACCCACGGTCGATGCCAAAGTCCCTCGCCAAGGCTCATGCCGAACTGGATCGGGCGGTGGACCGCTGTTATCGGGCGGAGCCGTTTCATAGTGACCGCGAGCGAGTCGAGCATTTATTCGCGCTCTACGAAAAACTGACCGCCCCAATTTTGCCCGCGCTGGAACAGCGACCAGCTCGCAAATCAGCCGCCCAAAAGGATAACGCGACCCCGCGCAAGGTCCGCAAGAAAAAAGGAACGCCTTAGCCGACGAGCAATACGTAAATCGGCTTTGTGCCAAACGTTCTTCACTGGTCCACAGCCAACCGTAACATCCGCCGCGTCACGGAAGCGGTGAGACGCCGCTTGTACAAGACCAACACCTCACTCCGCAATCGAGTCCAAAATTTGCTGCTTTTCTTCTTCCAGCGGCAACTCGTCGTAAGTCGTGAGAGCCGACAACGTCGCTGACAATGAGGTCACTTTGCCCGTGAAGCCGGTGGAGGGCTTACTCAGCTTTTGCTCATCGAAGCCGATTCGCTTTTGCGTCCCGCGAAGTTGGTTCGCTTGCCGGTCCAGTCCGTCGAGTGCGGTCGCGGCGCGGTTTTCGACCGTATTCCGCCGATTGACCAGTGACTGCCGTTGGGCGTTCACACCGGCGGCTTGCACTTGAATCGACCGCAACGCGCCGTCGTCACGCGACAAAATCAATTGCTGGCGATTGGCTTCATTGATCAACAGCGCAATTTGCGTTTCATCCCGATCACGTGGATCCCTCCGACTGCTAATCGCACTCGCCTGATTCAGCAAATTGGCGATGTTGGCTTGCGAGACCGCGATATCGCTTTGCACGGCCCGAGCGCGAATGGAGAGATCGGCGAGTTGGGCCGTGAGCGGAGTAATCTGGGCATCGAGTTCGGAGAGTTCCCGCTTTTCGTCCTCGGTAATTTTCGCGATTTTCACGTCAATCACCGCGAGGTCTTTTTCGATCTGAACTTTATCGGTTTCAAGTTTGGTCTGAGTGGCGACCTTCTGTTTGTCCTCGTCGGCTTTGGCGTCGGCCTGCGTTTGCTGTTTTCCCTGTGTCAGTTCCGTAAAACGTCCGGCGACTTTTTTGTAGCCAGCTTCGAAGGCTTCGCGGCGACTGGTGGAGAGCCGTTCCCAGATTTTACTCTTGGTCTCGATCAACTGATTGTCATTCACCGCCCCAGCACCCGGCCCTTCCAAATAGCCAATCATCCGACCGATGAAAGCTGCGGAGTTGGTGAAAGGCTCCTCCGCAGCTGCGTTGTCCGTCAGGTCGGGAAACAACTTGCTCAGGTTTTCCAACTCGACTAGGGCGGCAGAGTGTTTCTTCGTCAACGTCAAGACCCACGCCTTCATTCGTCGGGCGGGCAAATTCGCTTTATCGAGCTTGATGACTTCGTCCAAGGTCTTGATCGTGTCGTCATATTTCCGTTGCCGAATTTGCACAATCGCAAACGACAACGGAGGGCGGACGTCGTTCAACGCGGCCGCGCGGGCCGTCCGAAAATGCTCCGCCAAGCTGGCGTGAATCTGTTCGCTCGGCGTGGGCTTCCAACCTTCCGCGAATAAAGCACTCAGTTCACTCTTCAAAACGCTCTCGGCAGCAACCCGATCTGCCGGGCCGACGATGACCCAGCCCAGCATAAACATGGAAACCGCGCAGCGTGACATTGGAAATTCTCCAACAAGGGTGAGGGCGGGGCGAGTACACGCCGTGGGGGCGGGAGGCACGGGCACGTATTTTATCGTATCCCTTGCCGCTAAACGATGCAAGCAAATCATGGTGAACGACAAAAACAGCAATACAGGCTTCGCAGGCATAGCTCAAAACGACACCGCCCAAAATCCGGGGGAATTGATGGGCCGAATCGCAAATGGTAGGATCGGCAAACTCATCATCGCACATCGAATGGCCGTTTGTGCGTCAGAATTCATCCAAAATCGACCGCCAGATCGTAGTTTATGTCAGGAATTGCTGTTATGAAAATTGCCGTGATTGGGACGGGATATGTCGGACTCGTAACCGGAACCTGCTTCGCCGACAGCGGCAACGAAGTGACCTGCATCGACATTGACCAGCGAAAAGTCGAAACGCTGCTCAAAGGTCAAATCCCGATTTACGAGCCAGGCTTGGCGGAACTCGTCAAACGGAACGCCGCCGCTGGTCGCCTCAAATTCACGACCGACTATCCCGCCGGGGTGAAAACGGCAAAATTGATTTTTCTCGCCGTCGGGACGCCTCCCCGCGATGATGGTTCCGCCGATCTGAAATATCTCATGCAGGCCGTCGAGCAGGTCGCGCCCCTGCTGCGATCCGACTCTGTTGTCATTACCAAAAGCACGGTGCCCGTCGGGACGTGTGCGAAAATCGAAACCCGTCTGAAGGAACTGACGGGCCGCAATTGCGACGTCGCCAGTAATCCGGAATTTCTCAAAGAGGGTGCGGCGATTGAGGATTTTACGAAGCCAGACCGCGTTGTCGTCGGCGTGCGGCGACCGGAAGTCGGCGTGGTTTTGCGCGAGCTTTATGCTCCGTTTCTGCGGAACGAGCATCCGTTTTTGGTGATGTCGCCGGAAAGTTCCGAAATGACCAAGTACGCCGCCAACGCAATGCTCTCAACCAAAATTAGTTTTGTCAACGAGATGGCCAACATCTGCGAACGAATTGGGGCGGACATTAACGACGTGCGACGAGGGATCGGTTTTGACCAGCGGATTGGCTTCCAATTCATGTTTCCCGGCGTAGGTTACGGTGGAAGTTGTTTTCCCAAAGATGTGCGGGCCTTGTCAGCGGTCGCCCGTGAGAATGGTTACACCGCGCAGATTCTCGACGCGGTGGACGAGGTCAATCGCCGTCAGCAGCACGTTCAATCGGCGAAAATTGAAAAGCACTTTGGCGGAAATCTAAAAGGGAAAACGCTCGCGGTGTGGGGACTCGCGTTCAAGCCGCGGACCGACGACATTCGCGAAGCCCCGGCGATTGCCCTGATTGATCGAATGCTGGAACTGGGTGCCAAGCTGCACGTTCACGATCCCGAGGCGTTGGAAAACGTCCGGCAGAAGTACGGCGACAAGTTGGTTTATGAGGCTTTACCGCTCGATGCGTTGAAGGGTGCCGACGCCCTGGCGATCATGACGGAATGGGCCGAGTTTCGCCAACCTGACTTTACGGAGATGAAGCAACTTCTCAAGTCGCCCGTCGTCTTCGACGGCCGCAACATCTACGATCCCGAGACTATGCGGCAGAACGGGTTTACGTATTACAGCATCGGGCGGAAGACGGTGGGGTGATTATGGTAGGTCAGGTACCCCGTACCTGACGGATACAATGAGCGGCTCTCTGCATTTCTGTCAGGTACGGGGTACCTGACCTACGGAAGTGACTCTAAGCCAACAGCCCACGGTCAAACTGGTTGATCGTGGGCTGTTGTGATTTTTGACTTCTTGCGAAACGTGTTGTCGCTCGACTTCGATCCGAAAACCGAAATAAGTTTGAGAACGTTTACAGTGCGCTTTCGCCCGTTTCTTTGGTGCGAATGCGGACGGTTTCGGTCAAAGCGGTGACGAAGATTTTTCCGTCGCCGATCTTGCCGGTGCTGGCGGCCGTGATGATCGCATCGAGTACCTTGGCCAAGTTCGAGTCCGAAACGGCAACTTCGACTTTGACCTTGGGGACGAAATCGACGGCGTATTCCGTACCGCGATACGTTTCGGTGTGGCCTTTTTGGCGACCGAAACCCCGGACTTCGGTGATCGTCATGCCATGATGGCCGAGGGCGACCAGGGCTTTCTTAATGTCTTCGACTTTGTGATGTCGAACGATAGCTTCAATTTTTTTCATGGATTTTATGCTCCACAAGGAAGTGGCGTTGGGTGAAATGAAAGTCAGAAGTCAAAACGCAAATCTCAAAACGACGAAGACGGGAGATGAAATACCCACGTCGTTTTTTTACCTTCTTACTTTTGCATTTTACGTTCTGAGTTTTGCGTTGATTTAAGGTCCGAGCGGGGGCCGGTCGCGAAAAACCGTTCCCCCACTCGGGGATTTTTTACATTCAAGGCCAACCGACGCCGCTTCCCTGCGAAACGTCGATCAGCACGTACTGACTCACTAGGACATCTTGGCGACGGTGAAGTCGGGATACCCTTCGACGCCCATTTCTGGCACATCAAGTCCGGCCATTTCCGCTTCGGCACTGACGCGGATCGGCGTAATCAGGTTACTGATCTTGAACCAGACATAGCCCATGATGAACCCGAAGACGATGACCACGGCGGCATCAATCAACTGGGCTTTCAACTGTCCTATGTCGCCATACAGGGCACCACGGACACCATCGTAGGCATAGCCAACATCGGTAAGCCATTTTTCTTTCTCGGCACCCATTTTTGCTGGTGCTCCGGTCGCAACCGATCCGGCGTAGCGTTCAACGCCGTTCAGACCGATGCCATATTTTCCATTGGCAAAGATTCCGACGGAGATCACGCCCCAGATGCCGTTGATACCGTGGACGGAGATCGCACCGACGGGATCGTCGATGCCAATCTTCTCCCAGAAGAAGACACTTACAACGACTAAGAAACCAGCGACAGCACCGATTACGGCGGCCGCCCAGCTATCGACAAAGGCACATGGGGCGGTAATCGCCACCAAGCCCGACAACAGTCCGTTACACATCATCGTGGTATCGGGCTTCATACCCTTCAGCATCAGCGTCAACATCGCGGCGAGTCCGCCCGTGACGCTGGCGAGCATGGTGTTGACGACGACAATACTGATCCGGAGATCGGTACCGGCCAAAGTAGAACCGGGATTAAACCCGAACCAGCCGAACGCGAGGATAAATGTTCCACCGACGACCATCGCGACATTGTGTGCCGGAATCGGACGCGGCTTTCCATCGACATATTTGCCGATGCGGGGGCCGAGTACAATGACACCAGCGACCGAGAGGACGCCACCCATTGCATGGACAACACCTGAGCCAGCGAAGTCAATCGCTCCGTGACCAAAACCCCAATTCACGCCCATCTGAGCGAGCCATCCGCCGCCCCAAACCCAGTTCGCATAGATGCAATAGGGCAAGGCCACCCACAGCCCGTACAAGCAGAAGTTTTTCCAGGCCCAGCGTTCGGCCATTGCCCCGGTTGGGATCGTGGCGGTCGTGTCCATAAAGACCATCATAAAGAAGAACAACGCCATGATGCTGACGTCGTCAATCTTGTTGAGGCAGAAACCCTTAGTGCCGATCAGACCGTACTTAAAGGTACCGTCGGGAATCGTCTTGCCATCTTTGTCCTTGGCATCAACGGCATTCCCGTCTTTGTCTTTGACGACTTTTCCGTCCTTGTCTTTTTCGGGCGTCATGTTGGGACCGATACCCCAACCTGACGTCATTTGCATCACACCATTTCCAAGCGGAGGGACATAACCGTCGGGAACAGGGCCATTCCAATACGCACCCCAGCCGATTGCAAAGCCATAAATCCAGAAGCCCAAGCAACCCAAAGGATAGATCATCAGGTTCATGCCAGCCGTGTGGGCAGAGTTTTTCGCTCGACACAAGCCGACTTCGACCATCATAAATCCCGCCTGCATGAACATGACCAAAAAGCCCGTCACGAGCGTCCAGACCATATTGATGGAGACGAAGTTATGCGTTATGGCACTATGCAAGCTCAGCACGCCGCCCTTTTCGATCTTTTCAATCGTATCGCCCGTGCCGTCTGGGGCTGGGGCAACAGCCGTACCCGAACTGGTCCCAATCGGATCCGGATACAATTCGGCCTTAATGACCTTCTCTTTGTCTTTTTTGTCCTCATCGGACAGAGTGTCGTTTGTGCCGGTGATGTAACCAGGCAACGGGGCTGGTTCCGCCTTTTTTTCCTCCGGTTTCGCATCGGCCGTGGCGTCTGCTTTCGGAGCGTCCTTGGGCGGATCATCCGCTGCTCGAACGAGGTTTGGTATCAGTAGTATCAACAACATTGCCGCTAGTCCGCACGTGGACCACCGCCTAAGGCGTAACATCGCTGCGACCCCCTTTCGGGAATAAAGTAACAAAACCATCGAAATGCGCTCCAGCGCAGGAAAACACAAAGAAAACCAATACGCTCCCGTACCAATTGCAAGGACCGTGCCAGCATCGCTAGGAGATTCCTTACAAATGGCACGTTCG
>JAYUFG010000119.1:0-2523 GCA_043738845.1 Planctomycetaceae bacterium | reverse complement strand
ATGCAGCTTCCATGTTTTCGGCTCCTGTGTCAAAATGGGTTGAGTACTCTAGCTACTACTGCTAGCTGACACAAGATTTCTTACAGGCCCGATCGGTTCGACCGGCCGCTACGTCAGCGAATTTCGCAAACACCTACGGTTTACCGGACCGATCTATCTGGTCAATGATGTCGCTCCCAGCAACAGCCTGGGCGACATTATGGAGCGAGGTCAAATCTCCAAACTCGGAACATTCATGTTACTGGATTATCAACCGTTGGGCCTGCCTGCCGACGGGACAAGAATCACTCCCGAGAGTATTGATGTCGCCACGTCATTCATTGGCCTGCATCACTCGCCGCCGGAATTGCTCGACGGATTCGTGCGGTCGATCTATCGCATTTTGCGGCCGGGCGGAATGTTCATCATTCGAGACCATGATGCCGGATCACCACCCATGCAAACCTTTGTCTCGCTTGTTCATACCGTCTTCAATGCGGGGCTGGGTGTTCCCTGGTCAACCAACGCACTGGAAGTTAAGCATTTTCGCTCGGCCGAAGACTGGAGCAAGTTTGTCGTCGGGCGTGGTTTCAGCGATGCTGGCCAGCGGCTGCTACAGGCCAACGACCCCACCGACAACACGTTGATGTGTTTTGTTAAACTCACCACCCAGGTCAAAACATGAAACTGCGTCCCTTGACGGTCAGTATGGCGGTTCTCGCCCTGCTGACGTTGTTCGCCAAATCTCGGATTGACTCTCCTAAAAACGCTCCGAACAAAGATTCGGCGGTCGTCAGCGGGGAGCGGCGCACGCCGGTCGACTTTTGTCGCGATCCGGGCAATACGTTTTTGACTCTCCCGGAGTGGTATCTCGTTTACAGCCCACGCGAGTATGCACATTTTATCGACGGTCATTCTCCGAGCCAGTTTCCTTATTGGAGACATCTGGGCCAGTTCTGGCAAGGTTATCACGCCGTCTATCAAGCAGCGAATGACGAACGCCCATTCAATTTTGAATACCACCTAATGATTTGGGTCATCGGAACAAGTACGACTTTCGAGTACGGGTTGAAATCGACCTACGAAACTGTCGTGGGACGCGCTGCCGAAGCGACGGTCGGCTCCGACCAAACCGCCGAGGAACGATTGGCCATTGACGTGGCCCATCAATACGAGAAATCGCTCGATGCCGAACCTTGGTACAATTTTGATTTCGTCGCTCCTCTCAAACGGCTCTGGCAAGACACAGCTTGGTGGGGAGATCATCCACTGCGAAAATGGGAACGTCGCTATTTTCTCACCAGCGAATATCTGGCAAAGGCCACGTACGCGTGGGGACTGAAACAATCGACCGAGAACTCATTTGGTGTCGAATCGTCCGTCACGGTTGTGGTGTTGAACCGAACACCATCGGTTCCAATGGCCGCCATCAAAATATTGGAAACCTTCACCGACGGTGCAGTGCTGGCCCAATTGCCACGATATCAATCGTTCACGCCAGTTGCCGCGACGCTGGCCAAGGTGGGTGTCGATTTCTTGGAAATCGCTGGCAACGCCGGACCGATTCTCGTCACGGCCATTGTGCCCGAATCGTATCAACCAATCGGTATCGAAACTCTGTTTGAACAGCCGATCACGACCCAGCCGACTTTCAAGCGGATTGCGTTCGTGGTCAAAGTGCGTGAACTAAATGAAACGCTCCGTCACATGGAAAATCCGCAGCTTCGACTCGAACATATCTACGATTATTGAGTCCATTTGGCTGAGTCGTTGTTTCTGGTGTCGAAAACTGAAGGACCATAACTGTTTACCAAACAGTTCGCTTCCCAGTCGCAATTTCCTCGAAGATCCCCATGACTCAACCCAAAGTTCTCATGATCGTTGGCGACGCCACCGAGACGGTCGATACGCTGTATCCCTTTTATCGTTTGATCGAGGCCGGTTTTCAGCCGATCATTGCCGCTCCGGAGAAACGCCGCTATCAAATGGTCCTGCACGAGGTGAAGCCCGGCTGGACCATCACTAAAGAATGGGAAGGTTACTCAATTGAAGCCGACATCGCCTTTCGCGACGTGCAAGTTGAGGAGTACGCAGGCATTTTCTTCTCCGGCGGTCGGGCACCGGAGTACATTCGCTACGATGCAGACCTTGTGCGCATCACACGGCACTTTTTCGTCGCAAACCTGCCGATCGCGAGCGTTTGTCACGGCGTCGAGATACCCGCGTATGCCAATTGCGTCCGTGGTCGGCAGATGGCGACGGTGGCCAAGTGTCGGTTCGATTTAGAAGTCTGCGGAGGCATCTTCGTCAACGAGCCGTGTGTGATCGACGGCAACCTTATTAGCGGGCGCACCTTTCACGACAACGGCTACTACATTGGCCCGTGGATACGACTGTTGGAAGCCAATCGCAAGTGAGTTTGTCGTTGTTGGAGGCTATGCATCCGCACGGCCGATCAGTTTTCTTAAATCGAACCCTGGCCAGGGTTCCGGCGTAGGATGGGTGAACGGAGTTGCTTGTTTCCCAGTTTTTTCACGGATGTTT
>JAYUFG010000118.1:0-6652 GCA_043738845.1 Planctomycetaceae bacterium | reverse complement strand
CGCGTGACGGTCGGGCGGAATGGTTTTGGGAAGGAGGCTTCAACAAGGACGCGATCAACGACGCGGAAGGAATTCGCGATTGGAATTTTCGGGCAATCTATGGCGCGTTCAATGCGATGAAAAATGGCGACGGAGCCGAGAAGCACAAAAAAGCCTCGCTCGCTTGGATCGCCTATATCGGCGGACCGCGAGAATCGCGACGGCTGCTCGGCGACGTGATCCTTTCGCAGGACGACGTGGTGAGCAAGAAAGATTTCAAGGATGGTTGCGTGCCAAGTACATGGTCCATTGATCTGCACGTCCCAAAGCAGCAGTACGCCGAGAAGTTTCCCAACGATCCGTTCATTTCGGTCGCCATTTTCGACAAGCGGGTGGACCGCGACTTTGGTTATCCGATCCCTTATCGCTGTTTTTATTCGCGGAACGTCGAGAATCTGTTCATGGCGGGCCGCTGTATCAGTGTCACGCATGAAGCTCTCGGCACGGTGCGGGTGATGAAAACGTGTGGCATGATGGGCGAGGTCGTCGGCAAGGCCGCCTCACTCTGCACGATTCACGATTGCACACCGCGCGAGGTTTACGAACGTTATTGGCCCGACCTCGACAAACTGTTGCAGCTTCCTGGCAATGTTTATCGGACGAAACTCTCTGACGACTTCACCGTTCCGAAGTTTGTCGAAAAGCCAACTGAGCCAGGAGGACCGCCGACCGGACTTGATCCGGCCAAACTTCCGGGTCTTGTCATCGATGACAAACAGGCCAAGACGACCGGCAAGTGGTCCGCAACGGGCAGTCTGCCCGGCTACGTCGGTCATGGTTATTTGTACGCCTCGGCCGATAGCGGTGCGACGATTCGGTATGAATTCAAATCGCCGGGCAAAGGAATGTATGAAATTCGCGTTTCCTACGGGGCACATGAGAATCGGGGAAAGAATGTTCCCGTGACGATTGAAACGGCCGCTGGCAAAAAGACCGTTCATATCAATCAGCGAGAAACGCCGCCGCTCGAAAATGGCTTTATCTCCCTCGGCAAGTTTGAGCTGAAGGCCGATGAACAAGCGGCCGTCGTGATTTCGACGACGGGTGCGGGTGGAACGGTTCACGCCGACGCGGTGCAGGTCATCGCCGCACCATGAGTTCCTTCGGCGAAACG
This sequence comes from Planctomycetaceae bacterium, assembly GCA_043738845.1. Lineage (GTDB taxonomy): Bacteria > Planctomycetota > Planctomycetia > Pirellulales > DASRSE01 > DASRSE01. Next base: position 5,499 of record JAYUFG010000118.1, on the reverse strand, counting down.
ACTGAGACCAATTTTGGCAAGAAACCGATCGTGGGGCGAAACATACTTGTCCATACGATCCGCATCGCCCTGTTCGTGGCCATCGTGGTGTTGATCCACCTTAAACATCGAGCATTCGTCGCGCAACACCGTGATGATGGATTGTCGCAAATCACGCTGGAGCAAGTGCGGCCGTACTTTCCTACCGCTGAGTCGCTTGCTCCCTCGACCGAAATTGAAGATGCCCGCGATGTGCTGGATGAATCGGGAAAACGGCTGGGTCACGTCTTGCAAACGTCGCCCGTTGGGGATGAGAGCATTGGCTTTTCCGGACCGACGAATTTGCTGATTGAGTGCGACGCTCAGCGGATCATTCAACACGTGGCGATTCTTAGCAGCCGCGATACTCGCGAACATGTGGGACAAGTCAATAATGACCCAAAGTTTTTGCCAAGCTATGCTGGCAAATCGTGGACCGACGTCGCCCTTCAAACGCATGTGGACGCAGTCAGCGGTGCAACTTTAACGAGCGATGCCATCGCCGAGGCGATCATTCGGCGACTCGGAGGGAAGCAAGTTTCGCTTAAATTCACCGAAGCGATCACGGTCGCCGATGTCACCTCGCTCTATCCGACTGCGGCGTTCATTACGGTCGATCCAGGCGAAGCAAGTGTGATTCGCGTGACCGATGCAGAACATCATTCGCTCGGTTGGGTTTTGAGAACGTCGCCCGCCGCCGATAATATGATTGGTTATCAAGGACCGACCGACACGCTGCTCGGCTTCAATAACGGCGGAAAAATCATCGGGCTTTCATTGCGTAAGAGTTTCGACAACGAGCCATATGTCCGATATGTAAAGGACGACGACTATTTTCGCAAACTGTTCAATGACAAGTCGCTGGCCGACTTGGCAGGGATCGACACCAAAGCGAAAGGAATCGAAGCGGCCAGGATCGAAGGTGTTTCCGGTGCGACGATGACGAGCCAAGCCGTCGCCAAGGGACTCGTCGCGGCTGCTCAGAAACAGTTATCGCAAAATACGTCGTCTTCCGCTGCTGGCACTTGGTGGAATAATGTTTCGCCGAGTGATTGGGGAACCATCGGCGTAATTATCACCGCAATCGTCGTCGGGCTGACGAGCCTTCGCGGTCGTCGCTGGGTTCGCTGGCTGCTGCCGTTGGTAGTGCTGATTTACCTTGGCTTCGTCACTGGTTCGTTATTGTCGCAGGCTCAGTTTGTCGGCTGGGCGCAGTCGGGCGTTCCACGCGGGGCGGTGGGACTGGTCGCACTTACGTTAGCCGCGTTTCTCGTGCCGATTACAACCAAGAGAAATGTTTATTGCTCGCATCTGTGCCCACATGGAGCGGCACAACAATTGATAAAACTCACCGTTCATCCGCGATATAGCGTCGGTTCGCGAATGCGAAAGATTTTGCGGTGGGTGTCGGGCGGATTGCCGCTCGTGTCGCTGTTGGTGGCGATGTTTCACTGGCGATTGAGTCTCGTTGATATCGAGCCGTTTGATGCGTATGTCTGGCAGATCGCCGGTTGGGCGACGTTGACCATTGCCGTGGTCGGTCTCGTGGCGTCGTGCTTTGTGCCAATGGCGTATTGCAGACATGGTTGTCCGACCGGTTTGCTATTGGAGTTCTTCCGGTTTCACTCGCGCAGTGATCGGCTCGGTCGTCGTGACTGGTTCGCGATTGGGCTGTTCGCGTTGGCACTTGTCCTTTGGAAAGTCGCATGACGAATCAATTGCTTTTAATGTTATGGTTCGGTGTGGTCGTCGGCGAACCGGTGCCAAACGTCGTGGAGATACAAAAGTCTCCCGCAGAAAATATCGTCACGCTGGCTGGTCCGACGCAAGGGACGACGTATCACATTAAGTATGTTCCGCTACCAGAGTCATTGCCTGTGACCGAGATTCACGCCGAGATTGACTCCCTGCTCAGCGAAATCGACGGTCAGCTTTCCACCTATCGAGACGATTCAGTAGTTGCCCGATTCAATTGCTCGAAAAGTGCGGAGTGGTACGGCGTCTCGCCCCGCGTGGTGAAGATGTTGAATATCGCCGCTGACATCTCACGTCGTTCGGGCGGGACGTTTGACGTGACTATTGCTCCACTTGTCGAGCGGTGGGGCTTCGGTCGCGAGAAACATACGTTCCGCGTGCTGACCGACGAGGAAATCACCGATGCGCAGCGATTGGTCGGTTGGGAGAATTTGGAAATTCAGAATACCCCACCAGCCCTGCGCAAAAAATTCGGCGGGTTGCGGATCGACCTGAACGGAATCGCGCCCGGCTTTGCGGTCGATGAAATCTTTCAACTGTTTAACCAACGGGGGATTCACAACTTTCTGATTGAACTTGGTGGAGAAGTTCGCAGCCAAGGAAAAAACGGCCTTGATCAACCGTGGCGCGTCGGAATTGAACGCCCTATCGCCGAGGGTGGACTTCTCTTCTCGCTTCCGCTCACGAACGAGTCGCTCAGCACGTCGGGCGATTATCGACATTGTTTTGAACATGATGGGCGGCGTTATTCGCACATTCTCGACCCACGTTCGGGCTGGCCGATTTCAAACGCGGCGACGGCCGTGACTGTTGTAATGCCCGAATGTGTGCAGGCCGACGCTTGGACGAAGCCGCTGTTGGTTCTTGGTCCGATCGAAGGTTTGCGGCTGGCCGATGAACTGAAAATCGCAGCTTGCTTTGTGCTGCGCGAGCCTACGATTGCGGGCGAGAGTCCCGTCTTTCGCACGATTGCGACCAAAGAATTTGCCGCACGATTCGCCGAGGTACTGGCCTCAACCGATTTGTCGGTGCGTGTCATGCCGTCGACAACGTTGTCCGACGAGAATCTGTCACCAGCATGGCCATCGGGAGCGAAAACTACTTCGCTCGTCGTATTGCTCGTCATCCTGCTAATCGCCGGAGTCTTCCATTTGCTGAGATTTTTCCGTTAAATCGCGCCCAGCAACAAATCGCTACGGCGTTTTGTTTACCGTCCACGTCGCCCCTTCTTTACGATCCTCGACGACGATGCCTAACGCACCAAGGGCGTTGCGAATTTTGTCACTGGTCGCAAAATCTTTTTTCTGACGTGATTCGGCCCGAATTTCTAACAGGAGTTTCATCAGTCCGCCAACGAGCGATTCATCGGCACCCGATTTCACCTCGACCGGTTTGCGGAACAGTCCCAGCACGCTCGTCAATTCGCGAAGCGTCGCGGTCCCTTGTTTGAGAACATTCACGGCCACCGCGTTCGACTTCCCGACGTCCTCCAGTTTTTCCGTCTCGACGAACCGATTGAGCAGACGGAGCAATTCAAACAACATACCGATTGCACCGCCGGAATTGAAATCGTCATCCATCGCGGTGAGATAGCGTTCCCGCAAAGCGTGAATTTCTTTAAGCGTGGCATCGTCACCGGGTGCAAACTTACCTTGTTCACGGTTGGCGGCGGCGGGAACTTGATAGAATGATTGACCCGTTACCCGTTCGTAGCGACGGAAATACTGCTGAAACTTTTCGAGATGCCCTTCGTTCTTGCGTAATTCGTCGAGGCTGAAATAAATCGGACTGCGATAATGCGTGGCGAGCAAAAAGAACCGAATCGCCTCACCTTGGACCTCCTTCAGCAAATCGCGGAACGGCCCGGCCCCTTTAGACTTGCTGATTTTTCCTTCCGATTGGGAATCGAGGTCGCCCGCCGCTGCCTCGCGGGTAGCCCGTCCGCCAAGCTTGCCGACTTCATCGGCCGCCTGCATCAAACCGTTGTGCAGCCAGTAATTCGCCTGGGGTTTGCCGTGGCACGACTCACTTTGAGCCATTTCGTTTTCGTGATGCGGAAAGACAAGGTCCAGCCCGCCACCATGAATGTCGAACGTCTCGCCCAATAGACGGCGGCTCATCGCAGAGCATTCGATATGCCACCCTGGCCGACCGGGTCCCCAGGGACTGGGCCAACTTGGCTCGCCCGGCTTGGCACTTTTCCACAGTGCGAAATCGGCAGCCGATTTCTTGCGTTCGGCTGTGCTGCCTCCTTCTCCCTGCATTGCTTCGACCGATCGGTTGCTCAGCTTGCCGTAATCGCGATCTTGCATCACGTCAAAATAAACGTCGCCGTCGGAGGCGTAGGCGAAACCTTTTTCAATCAGCGTTTGCGTGAGCTTGATAATTTCTTCAATGTTCTCGGTCGCTTTGGGAAAGTGGTCAATCGTGTCCACCCCCATCGCGTCGAGATTGTTCCGATAGTCGGCGGTCATTTCGGTAGCGAGTTGCGCCATCGTCACTCCGCGAACTTTCGACTCGGCGATCAACTTGTCATCGACGTCGGTCACGTTTACGACCCAGGTAACTTGATAACCGCTGTAGGTTAAATAGCGTTTGATCGTGTCGAAAATCACCGGCCCGACCATGTGTCCAATATGACTTGGCTTGTAAACAGTCGGACCGCACAGATACATGCCGATCTTGCCCGGCATGACAGGGACGAGCGTCTCTTTCGTTTTGGAAAGCGTGCTATAAACGCGAATCGGGGCGGGAGCGTTGGTCGTGGACGACATAGATTGAGATAAAGTTTGTGCCATCAGGTAGTACGTTGAAATGCGGAGGGATTAAAGTTTTTGCACGAGTACCACACACTGGGCGGAAATCGCTTCCTCACGGCCAACAGCGTCAACTTCTTCGCCCGTTTTGGCTTTGAGGCCTATCTGATCCAGTGAGATTTGTAATAGTTCGGCGATCCTTTGTCGAATGGAATCCCGGTACGGCAACAACTTCGGACATTGGGCAAAGACGATGCAATCGAGATTCACGATTTCAAATCCGGCGGAGTGCAATTTGTCTCGCGCCGCAGTGATAAAATCGGCCGAGTCGCGGCCCTTATTCGCCGGATCGGTGTTGGGAAACAACTCGCCAATGTCACCCAGCGCGGCCGCCCCCAGGAGCGCATCAGTCACTGCGTGCAACAACACGTCGGCGTCGCTGTGACCGACCGTTTGATGCGTGTGCGGAATGTCGATTCCGCCCAATCGCAATGGCCCACCCGGCGACAGAACGTGCGTGTCATGTCCAATTCCGATCCGCAGTCCTGGATTCAAGTTCGTTCCCGTTCAGCGTTATTCAAGTTTCGTATACTCCGAATACAAGCCGCCCATTATAGCGGGCCAGCGAATTTGAGACAACGCGATTCAATGGTCAATGGATCGGGTAGGGCAGGGATTCTCAGTGTTTCACACTGGGAAAATAATAACCCGAAACGTAAGTGAGGAATATGGCTAAAAACAGGAAGAATTCTCACTTACGTTTCGGGTTGGTAAGACAAGAAAACATCCCAAAGTGAAACACTGAGAATCCCTGCGGGTAGGGTAAGCGTCTCGAAAGTAGGTGCAAAATTTGCTCTACTACACAGGTGCTGGCAGAAGGGGGGAGATTTCACACCTTTCCAGGAGATCGAGCCATGAAGTCGGGTATTCAATCGCGGCAGACGGCGGAGCTTTCGGCGGACCAAGAAGC
>JAYUFG010000117.1:0-6666 GCA_043738845.1 Planctomycetaceae bacterium | reverse complement strand
CACGAGTTTCAATCCGGCCGCATCGACCCGCTTTTTGATTTCGGCCCAATCCTTGTCGGAAACTTCGTGTGTGTTGATGCGTGTTTTCCCGTCGAGTGTAAAACCGCCCGAGATGCTCATGTACTTCAAGCCGAGCGAATGGGTCTTGTCGATTGCGTCAAAGAGCGAAAACTTTTGAAACGAGTAGGAGTGGACGGCCAGTTGCCAACCGAGTACATCGGCCGGATCGGCTTTTTTCACGACGGGTTGCGCGGCCGGTTCCGCCGCCGACAAGAGTCCGCTCGTGCTTAACAGCAATAGGACCACGATTCCGAGACTCAAATATATCATACGATTCAACATGGTGGGCTACTCCGATTCGGCAGTGTTAATGAGTTGGCAAACGATCACACTCGATCCCAAGTATACTTTTCCGAGGAATGGTCTGGAAGGATTTCGAGTCCGATGTATCGAAATTTCGAGAATTCTTTACTTTGGCCAATCAGCTTCGGTATCGAAATTGATGATGGGAGTCTCCGGTTGAGTCGGAATTTGCGGGCGTAGAAAAGGCTTGTCGGAGGCCTTGTGACATGAGTAGCACATTTCCAATGTCGCCCGATATGCGACCACAAACGCCGGTTTGTCCTGGGCTTTTATGGCGTCTTCGAGTTGTTTGAGTTGCACATTCTCAATGGCTTGCAAGATCGCTTGCAGATCAATCTCCTTGCCCGCACTATCCTTTCGTTTGGGTTTTAGTAATATAGCCCAGTGCAAATGAGATTGCGACTCCTTCCAATAGAACTGGGCAAGGCTCCAATTGACACCCTGGCCTGCAAACCACAAATTCGAAAAGTGGTATCCGACATCTTGCATTGCGTGGCCTTGATCAGGAAGCTTGGTTTTGATCGCGTCGATCTCGGCGGCCAATTTGGCCAGGTTGGCGTCCGCCTTGGCCGTTTCTGCGACGGCGACAAGTTCTGACCGAAAAAACACGGCATAGATAGCTGCGGCGAAAAGACAACAGGCCAAGAGCACCAGTAGTAACGTTGTCGAGCAAATTCGTTCGTGGATCATGTAACGCCGAAAATATCGAGTGGTTTTGATTTCCCCTGCGTTCGATCTTCTTCCTGCCGCCCTAATATCCGCCTCATCCGAATCATAAGGCATCGGAAATCCAAAAGATAGCGGCTTTCGACGTGTCACGACTTGGACTATTTCCAACGTGCTCCATTGTTGCCATAATGGACCAACGCTTAGGGATTATAGAGTCCCGCACCTTAGCGGCCCGCCGGGACCATCAAGCGATTCGATACTCCGATTATTTGCTGCCTCAACCCGTGACTCAAACGTCTGGATCACAAATGTTCCGCAAGAATCACTTCGCCTTCCTCGGTCTGTTGTTTATCGCGGGCGGTGCCGATTGGACATCCTTTCGTGGCGGGGCGAATTTCAACGCCGCGTCTGAAAAGGTCGCTCCGATTTCGCTCGATGAAAAATCAACACCCATTTGGAAGGTCGCCCTGCCCGGCAAAGGACATTCCAGCCCGATCGTGATCGGCGAGCGAGCGTTCGTCACTTGTTCGAGCGGACCGAAGGAACAACGGCTGCACGTCGTTTGTATCGACACGAAGACGGGAACGCAACTTTGGGAACGACAATTTTGGGCGACCGGCCGCACGATCTGTCACCCGACCAGTACGGTCGCCGCACCGACACCCGCATCGGACGGCAAACGGATTTTCGCCTTTTACTCGTCGAACGATTTGGTTTGTCTCGATCTGGATGGCAATCTGCTGTGGTATCGCGGCTTGTCGCAAGATTTTCCTGCCGCGTTCAATGATGTCGGCATGGCCAGTTCTCCGCTGGTGGTGAGCGGCTCGGTGTTTGTGCAAGTGGAAAACCAGGGAGACTCCTTCGCGATTGCGATTGATGCGGCAACCGGCGAAACCCGTTGGCGACGCGACCGCCCGCGAACGATGGCCTGGGCGTCACCGGCACTCTTTCATGGCACCGCTGGTTCCAACGATAAGGACCGCGATCTGGTTCTGTTGCAATCGCCGTCGGGACTTTCCGCCCACGATCCGCAAACGGGCGAACCGCAATTTGAATTCACGGCCAAGAGTGGCGATATTTCTTCCGCCGCCGTCGCGAACGGAGTTGTCTATCTCCCCAGCGATGGAATCACGGCCTTGCAACCCGATGGCCAAAGTCTCGTCGCCAAGGTTTTGTGGAAAGCGACCAAACTCAATCCCGGTGCGGCAAGTCCTGTCGTGCAGGACGGGAAAATCTACATCGTCAATCGGGCAGGCGTCCTCAATTGTGCCGACACGGCCAAAGGAGATGTGCTGTGGCAAGTCCGTCTAAAAGGACCATTTTGGGCGACGCCGCTGATCTCCGGCGACAGCGTTTATCTTTTTAATGAAGAGGGTCTCGCTCAGGTCGTTAAGCTTGGCGAAAAAGGTGAAGCCGCCGGGACGCTTGCCCTGGAAGAAAAAGTTCTCGCGTCACCCGCGATTTCTGGCGGTGCGTTATACATTCGCAGCGAGAAGCACCTGTGGAAGTTTGGCAATGCGAAATAGCATCTCCCGCTCCTTTCGTGAAAGGGCCTGGGTGCGGGGAGTCGGCGTAGCTTTTCACGATGTCTAGCCTTTTACGCGACGCATCAATTAGGTTTTTTGCCGTTTTGGATCATTCGTGTTCGAACGCATTACTATCACGCCGGTCGGTCGCATTCACGCTTCGATCCGCCCACCCGGCTCGAAGAGCATCACCAATCGCGCTCTCGTTTGTGCCGCACTTGCCGACGGTTGTTCGGTTTTAACCGGAGCGTTGGACAGTGAAGATACCCAGGTGATGATCGACTCGCTGCGGCGGCTGGGCATTGCCGTCGAACATGACGCGGCCCGCTGCGAACTTCGCGTGACGGGTTGCGGCGGGAAGATTCCCAATGCAAAAGCCGATCTGTTCGTCGGCAACAGTGGCACCACAATCCGCTTTTTGACGGCACTTGTCGCGTTGGGCCACGGAACTTATCGCTTAGACGGCGTCGCTCGAATGCGTGAGCGGCCGATTGCCGATCTGATCGATTCGCTCCAACAGTTGGGCGTCTCGGCAAATAGCGAAACCAACAACGGTTGCCCTCCGGTCGTCGTCGAGGCGAGCGGTCTGCGCGGCGGACCGTCAACCGTGCGGGGCGATGTTTCCAGCCAGTTTCTTAGTGGGCTGTTGCTCGCGTCGCCCGCCGCCGATTCAACCGTCGAAATTTGCGTCTCGGGCGAACTCGTTTCCAAGCCGTACATCCACATTACGCTGGCGGTGATGCGTTCCTTTGGCGTGAATATCAAAGTGGCGAGCGATTTAAGCCGATTCAACATTCCCGCGCCGACAAAATATCAGGGCCGCACGTTTGCGATTGAACCCGACGCCTCGGCGGCAAGTTACTTTTTCGCCGCAGCCGCGATCACGGGCGGAGAGGTCACGGTTCTCGGTCTGTCGCGTGATGCCTTGCAGGGGGACATTCGATTTTGCGAATGTCTCGAACAAATGGGTTGTGACGTTCGTTATGAAAGCGATCAGACGACGGTCGTCGGTCGCAAACTGACGGGCATCTCGGTGAATATGAACGCGATTAGCGACACCGCGCAAACGCTCGCCGCAGTGGGCCTTTTCGCCGATGGTCCAACGACCATTACGGGCATCGGTCACAATCGCCATAAGGAAACGGACCGCATTGCCGATCTGGCTTGCGAATTGCGAAAGTTCGGTGCGAAAGTGGAGGAATTTCCCGACGGTTTGAAAATTGTTCCCGCCAATTTACACGGCGCGGAAATCGAGACCTATCACGACCACCGGATGGCAATGAGCTTGGCTCTCGTCGGCTTGCGGGTTCCCAACGTGACGATCCTCAATCCCGCTTGCACGGCGAAGACGTATCCCCGTTTCTTCGACGACCTTGCACAGTTGGTCGGCGAGAGTTCGAAGTAGGACAAACGATTCCCCGTTGAATCTGAAAGTTTGTACGGATATCACGTTCAAGCGTTACGGACCCTGAACGAACCCAAGGATTCTCGTGCTTATCTCGCTCGAATCAAACCGGGAAACACGTCGAGATCGAGTTCTTCCGTGAGGCCCGCCTTCAATCGTTCGACGGCAATCGCACCCATCACGGCGTTGTCGGTGCAGAGTGACAGAGGCGGGATAATGAGCCGCACCGATTTTTTCGCGGCCTGCGTTTCCAGCACACGCCGAAAGCGGGCGTTTGCCGCGACGCCGCCACCGACACACAGCGTTTTCCAGCCCGTCTTGTCCAACGCCTGAAACGCTTTCGCACAAAGACAATCGACGACGGCCTCTTGAAAACTCGCGGCCAAATCGGCAAGCTGCTCTGGCTTTAGATTCGCTAACCCGCCGCCGTTCGTGATGTCGGCCAACTTATAACGCACGGCCGTTTTCAAACCACTGAAGCTGAACTCCAATCGCTCGCGGTCCTTAATAAACGAACGGGGAAAATCAAACGTCCTCGGATCGCCCTTCTCTGCGGCTCGTTGAATTGCCGGACCTCCCGGAAAAGGAAGTCCCAACATCGCAGCGACCTTGTCGAAGGCTTCGCCCGCCGCGTCGTCGATAGTTCCGCCCAGTAGTTCAAAATCAATTGGCCCGTGACAACGATACAAACTCGTGTGACCGCCACTCACGATCATGCCGATGCAGGGAAAAACTTCGCAACCCGCCGCGATGCGACAGGCGTACACGTGAGCTTGCAAATGATTGATTGCAATCAATGGAATGTCGAGAGCAAGTGCCAGCGACTTGGCCGCCGTCAGCCCCACAATCAGCGAACCGGCCAAGCCGGGCGTATTCGCAACGGCCACCGCGTCCAAATCTTGCAACGCAAGTTTCGCCCGGCGGAGCGTCTCGTCAATGACAGGCAAAATTCGCTCGACGTGTGCCCGCGAGGCAATCTCCGGCACGACGCCACCGAACCGTTGATGGAGTTCGTCCTGGGTCGCGACGACCGAGGCGATCACTTGCAGATCATCGGTGATGATCGCGGCGGCCGTCTCGTCGCAAGTTGTTTCGAGCGTGAGGATGTACATCGAAAAAACAGATCGGGTTAGAATCGGCAAGTTGGTATGGTCGTCTTTCGCTTCGCGAAAGGACGTCCTTTCGCGGAGCGGCTGTGAATTTATCATTTTTGGGGCTGTGTGCATCTGGCTTTGCCAGTGCTGAAGTGAGCGTTCGCCGGATCGTCGTGAGATTTTCCGAGGATGATCGCCCAAATTTCCAGCAAGACCGAATCAGCACTGACAGAGCCAGTGGCACACAAACATGGATTCAATAAATTCACAGCCGAGGAGCGAAAGATGACAGAAGAAGTGCGCATTATAGCAGCCGATGCCGCCTTGGGCAGATGTCAGTCACCGGGACAAAGTTGCGGGTAAAGTCTCCGCAAGGTTTTAACCTCGGGCGTGAAAATTTCGTCGCCTGGTTGAAGGTGTGTTCCCGACGGGAGCCTCCGGCGATTATGTTCGGCCAAGGCTCGATAGAAATCTCCGTTTCCGTAAACGGTTGTGGCGATGGTCCAATAACTATCTTGCGGCATAACGCTATACGTCTCTGACCAATTGAGAATGATCGGTTTTCCGCCGGGCGGAATTACCGCCAGCGTCGGAGTCGGCCCTTCGTAGGCCGCGTGACGAACGGATGACCGGTCCGTTGAAGTGCGCTCGGTTTCGGATTTCTCTTTCGACTTTTCTGAATCGTTCGCAGAAAATCGTCCTGACGTAGTTCCATTCGCCGAGCGGGTCGGCGGAACATCGCGGCCATTGTCGGGCGAATTGTTCCGAGAGTTGCTCGGAGTGGTGGTCGGCGTTCCAAAAGTGGAATTCCCCTTCGCGGGAGAACTGTTAGCGGGAGTACCATTTGAGGGCGAAGTTGACTTCGCTGGATTGAACGGAAGGCACGAATTTGGACAAGGGACGCAGGCAATCATCGGCGGGCAAGGGGTGCAGGGGTTGCCGATGATTTTTTTGGGAGTGTTCGTCGTCGTGTCACTTTTGGGCTTCGGCGATTGAGCAACCCTGGGCGGAGGCTCAGGAGTTGGATTTGATTTTTTAGGAGCGTCAAAATTACTTGGAGGTGTCGACGAATTCCGTTCTGTGCCAAATGTCTTTTCCGTGCCGGACGCCGCACTGCGATTGTTCGACGGGCGAAGCGAATTCGTTGGCGACGATACACTGTTATCGCTGGCGGGCGGGCCGCTCTCAGGTGGCAAAGCCGGTCGAGTGTTCGCGTCGGAACGGATCGCAAATGGGTTTTCAATTGGACCGGAATTTACCGCCGGAGGTCGAGTCCACGGAGTCGCCAAGGCTGCGTCATTCGTGGGCGGTATTCCGCCACCATTGTTCGATTCTTGGCCGGTCGATTGAGCTTCATTTCCCCAGGCCGGACGCTGAGTATTTTCAAACGTCCCCGTCAGCCTCGCTGGGGGAGAGCCGCTCACATCCGTGCCAATCAGTCGGGCCGGTTCTTGGTCGGCTCGTTGCGAAACGCTCGTTTCAACGCCCAAAATACTTGGCGAATTATTCGCGTACTGATAGACGCCATAGCCCGCCGTGCCACTCACAAGCGTCATCACGGCCGAGCCAATTTTTGCCCCACGGGACATTCCCCAGCCGTATCGAAAAG
>JAYUFG010000116.1:0-17738 GCA_043738845.1 Planctomycetaceae bacterium | reverse complement strand
TTTGATCGGAGAAGACAGCCGCCTCGCCGAAACTTCCGTCCTGTTTCTTGCCGAAAATCTGCATCACGACCGTTTGCGGTTTACGGCGAGATTTTTTGCCCGTGATGCCGAAGCTCCAACCGGGATGTTTTATGTCGCCGTCCCACTTCGCCGCAATCGTGCGCACGGATGCAGTTTCGTAGACGGACTTCGGCAAGACAAAAGCCTCAATTGTGAAGTCGCCGCCGGGAAACAGTTTATGATGCGGGATTTCAAAGTGATTTTGCTCGCTCTTGGGCAAGAGAACCGCCGCCTGACCATCGCGGTGCGGCATTTTATCGGCCACAAACTCCGCCTGCGCTGAATGAGTTTTGTGGAGATCAATCGTCTTTTCTTGGGCTTGGAAAAACGCTTTTGCGGCAGCGGACTCACTCGTTGTAGGTTCTCGACCTAACGCCAATTGATATGCCCGCACGATTCGTTTTTCATCAACTGCTCCCGTCTCCTGCTTATCTATATTCTTCCTATCGGCGACGACTTCCTTTTCAATTCGAGTGACGAACGCCTCGGCCCGCTTGAGCATGAATTGACTATTGAACAACATCAACGATTGTACGGGCGTCGTCGTGCTGTCGCGGCTGGACGCGCTTTGAAACCACAACGGAGCGTCGAACACATCGAGCAAAGAGTCGCGCGTATTACGCATGATCTTGCAATAGACGGTGCGGCGGGGGTCTTGCGAACCGACTCCCGGCCCACCCAAGTCGAGATTCAACTCACCGCTCACCGCCAGCAATGCGTCGCGAATTTGCTCGGCTTCTAAACGGCGAGTGTTGGCCCGCCAATAGAGACGATTCTCTGGGTCTTTCTTTCGGGCGACCTCGGCCTGCGGATGATTAACCGCCTGACGATAGGTCGCCGAGAGCAAAATCGTGCGATGCAATTTTTTCAGACTCCAACCATCGGAAACGAACCGGGCAGCGAGCCAATCGAGCAATTCAGGATGGGTCGGCTGTTCGCCAAGCTTGCCGAAGTCGGCCGAATTCGCAGCGAGCCCCCGGCCAAAGTGCGCCTGCCAAACGCGATTTGCCACGACCCGCGGCGTTAAAGGATTGTCGGGTTGCGTCAGCCAATTAGCGAGCGTCGCGCGGCGTCCCGTACTGTTGGGAACGTCGGGCAGGGGGAGAATTTCCGCCGGTTCTTCCTGCAAAACGGTGGGAAATCCCGGCGCGACCGGATCGCCGCTTTTCTTCGGAATCGTTGTCGGCGGTGCTTCGTGACCAACGTCCGTGGCGACCATCGCGACGGGAAGCTGCGGCGGTGCCCGCTTGTCAAATTCCGTCAGTTGTCGCCGCAGAGCGAAGATTTTTTCCTTGTCTTCGGCCTTATACTTGCGGTCAATCTTCTGATACTCATACGTCGCCTGTCGCAGGGCCAACTCGGCAATTTGCTGTTCGTAGGGAGTCCGTTCACTTTCGGCCTTGTTGATCATGGCCTTGGTCTCTTCGGGAAACTTGCCGACCGCTTCCTTCCGCGCGCTGTCGAGATACTTCTTTTCTAACTCGTCAATCCCGGCACGAATTTTCTCAGTGGCCTGCTCATAGGCAGCCGTTTGTTCCGCCCGCTGGGCCAATTCGGCTTGGCTCGCGACGACCCGTTCCGCATAAGGGTGGAGCGGAGCAAAAAACGCCTGCAAACGAAAATAATCTTTTTGCAAGATCGGGTCGAATTTATGATCGTGACAACGGGCACACTGCAAGCCGAGCCCCAGAAAAACGTCGCCCGTCGTGTCGGTGATGTCGTTCAAGATGTTCCGCCACTGTCCCTCGGCGTCTCGGCTGTTGTACTCATAAATCCAATGACAGAGATAACCGGTCGCGATTTGCGCATCCGGATCGTCGGGATAGAGTTCGTCACCTGCTAGCTGTTCCTTCATAAATCGATCATAAGGTTTGTCGGCGTTCAACGCGCGAATCACGTAATCGCGAAACCGCCAAGCGTGCGGCCGAAAATCGTCGAGTCGATAACCATCGGAGTCGGCATAACGGACAAGATCGAGCCACTGTCTGGCCCATTTCTCGCCATAGTGCGGACTCTCCAACAGCCGATCCACCAGCTTTTCGTATGCGGCGTCCGACGAGTCATTTACAAAGGTCGCAACTTCTTCCGGGGACGGCGGCAAACCCCACAGATCAAAATAAAGTCGGCGAACGAGTGCGGAGCGGGAAGCCTCTAGCGAGGGTGTGAGCAATTCCTTTTCCAAACGGGCTAACACAAAGCGGTCGATCTCGTTGCGCACCCAACTTTCATTGCGAATTTGTGGAGGCGTGACTTTCGCGACGGGTTGAAACGCCCACCATTTTTTGTCAGCGGCGGTGATCTTGCCCGCTCCCCGTTTCGTCGGACCGTTAGTGACATTGCCGGAAGCCTTCGCCCCTTTGGCACCCGCTGTGATCCAATTTTCGATGATTGCGATTTCTTCCGCTGGCAGCTTGTCGGCGTTCTGGGGCATCTTCAAGCTGTTAAGATGCTTGACCGCGTCAAGGAGCGAACTTTTTTCCGGTTTACTCGGCACGACGACGATGCCCGACTCTCCGCCTGCGAGAACCGCTTCGGGCGAGTCGAGCAGAAAATCGCCCTTCGGCTTGGCGACCTCGTGGCTATGACATTGAAAGCAACGGGCCTTAAAGATCGGTCGAACTTGCTGCTCGAAATAGTCCTCACTGGCTGGATCAGCGGCGTGGATAAGCGAAGTTTGTCCAACGACGATCAACGCCGTTGCAAAAACGAACCGGGACAACGACGCAGCAACCTCAGCAATACAATCGCGAATTCGACCCATGATTTCAACCCTTCAGCACGCGAAAGGACGTTCTTTCGCGGAGCGAAAGACGACAATACTCACCGTTCATCGTTCAGCATCCATCGTTTCACCTACTTCCCCGCTGGGGTCGCCGTGATCTTCGCACTCGGCGTGGCATCGGCTTTCAAGTCGCCGAGTGCGTATTGCATCCCGGCCAAAAAGTATTGCAGGCTGAGCGGGTTTTGAAAGGTGTCTTCACGATGGCCAAGGAGCGTGTAAAACACGCGGCCGTTTCCATGCTGCTGAATCCAGGCGACCGCGTAATCCTGATCGTCGCGGGCTTTTTCCTTGAGCATGGATTTCTCGACATCAATGCTCAATAACACCCGAAGACGATCTCGACTGAAGCTTTGCGGAGTGAAGACATAGATTTCGTCAGTGAACTCAAATTCTTGGCCCTTAAATTGGGCGTTGATCGCCGAACTGGGGTCGTCGATCTTGATCGTAATCTTACTGTAAGGATGCTTGAGAAAAACGCCGCCGATCAACTCATTATATTCGGGCCATTTGTTGCCGCCGTGATAGGCGTCGGTCGCCGCATGAACGCCCACCAGTCCCTTGCCACTGTGAACGAAATCAATCAAGGCTTTTTTGCGTTCCGGCTCTTTGTCCTTGGAAGACTTAATAACCTCCGCATCGGCATCCTTCGTCACTTGCAAGAAATCGCCCGTCGTACTCATGAGCACAATCGCATCATACTCGCTCAGATTGTCAAACACCGCCGGATCGTCGGTGATCTTCGTGACCTTATACGCACCGGTCTTTTCACCCAGCGCGGCGACGGTCGCCGCTCCCAACGAAATCGAGGAGTGGACGAAACCGCTCGCCCGTGTGTAGACCATCACCTTGCGCGGTTGAGCAGGTTTGACGGGTGCGGCGTCGGGCAACGCCTTTTGCATCTTGGCAATGTCGGCCCCTATCTTTTCTTTTTTGTCCTGCGCCTGCTTGGCCTTTTGCTCGGCGGTCGGTTCCGGTTTCGGATTCGCGGCCAAGCTGTTCGCCGTGTTCAAATTTGGAAAGACGAGAACGGCGAAGATCAACAACCATTGAAAGCGAAGCGTCATGGCGGGGTTCCTTGCAGGGAATGAAATGAGGGTGGGCATGGTCAAAGGTGAGACGCTTATGATAACCTTTCGGAAAGCAAATTTCAAAAGGAAATGCAGTTTTCGGGGTTTTTGACCCAGAACGCCAGCCTTCGCACTATCACTTCCTCCGGAACCGCCATCCATGAAACTCATCTTCGGCTGCGGATACCTCGGCGGGCGGGTCGCCCAATTGTGGAAAAACCAGGGTGAACCGGTCGCCGCCGTCACCCGCTCCGCCGACCGGGCGCATAAACTAGCTCAATTGGGCATTGAGTCAATCGTCGCCGACGTGACAGACGAGAAGGCGTTGCGGGAAAAATTGCCCAAGAACGTCACGACCGTTTTGTATGCCATCGGCTTCGATCGTTCATCTGGTCATTCCATGCGGGCCGTGTATGTGGACGGTTTGAACAACGTACTCGACGCGTTGCTGCCCACAGTCGAAAAGATCATTTATATTAGCTCGACTGGCGTCTTCGGCGATTTTTCGGGCGAGTGGATCGACGAATCGTCCCCCTGTCGCCCTGATCGAGAAGGTGGTCGCGTTTGTCTCGCTGCGGAAGAACTCCTCGCCGCACATACCTTGGGGCAACGCTCTGTCGTGTTGCGAATGGCGGGCATTTATGGCCCCGGCCGAATTCCTCGCCGCAAGGAACTCATTGCGGGCGAACCAATCGCCGCACCCGAACAGGGTTGGCTGAACTTGATCCACGTCGAGGATGCCGCCCAGGTTGTAATCGCCGCCGAAAAACTTTCATGCCCCCCGCCGCGAATGTATCTCGCGACCGACGGTCATCCGGTCCTGCGGGGCGATTACTTTCGCGAGTTGGCAAAAATCCTCTCCGCACCTAGTCCGACGTTCATGTCCGCCAATCCTTCCAGTCCCGCCGCCGATCGGGCGGCGAGCAGCAAACGGATTCGGATTGCTAAACTGCTGGCCGACTTACCGTTAGACTTCGCCTATCCTTCGTATCGTGAGGGTTTGGCCTCGAGCGTCGTGAGCGAAAACCAAACCGCAGGGCTTTAACCAGAAGAACGCCCGGAATTAGCTGGAAACCGTCCCCTAAAGGCAGTACGATAGAAAAGCTGGATTTATCTCGAAAGATAAAGCGGCCGGTCCCATTTGAACCGCCCGTCGTTCCAACTTCAACAATTCGTCAATCCAATAACGGGGGTGAGCCATGTGGTGGACCGCGTTGGTTTGGGGAATCAGCGGATTTTTCTTCGCCAGTTTTTGCGAATACTGGATCCATCGTTTCATGCACAACGATTGGCTGCTGGGCAAGGTTCATCGCGAACATCACGCGGTGGGCGTCGGCCAAGGGGTCGCACTCGAATATTACGATTACCTAAAGCCGTCGATCTTTTTTTTAATGTGGGAGCCGTTCATGTTTTCCGTTCCCGCCGGTTGTGGTTGGTTGGTCGGGACGAACGCCTTCGCATTTTTTTCCGCGTTTGCTCATCAGTTGCAACACGAAAACCCGGCCAAATGTTTTTGGATGTCGATGCCGATCCATTACGTCCATCATCATCACAAAATGTGGCATTACAATTTCGGCATGGCGGTCGATTGGTGGGATCACATCTTCCGCACCTATCGCTATAAAGACGACTGGCGCGAGGGACTCGAACCGGCTCTTGCTCAAAAAAGTATCTTTCAAATCAAATGGTGGTGACGGGGAAATGATGGATTAGGAACGATGAGATGAATAGTTATCTTCGTTCCCAATTCATCGTTCATCGTTCCTAATTCATCATTTCCTCTCATGCTTCCTGAACTACGAAAAGACCCGTTGTCCGGACGCTGGGTGATCCTGGCTCCTCAAAGGGCGACGCGGCCACAAGACCTGGGAACGGCGAGGGATGTACCCGTTCTCGCACGCTGTCCATTCTGTCCCGGCGGTGAGATTGGCACTCCGGCGGAAGTCTTGGCCGTTCGTGACGTCGGTTCGATAGCGAATGGTCCCGGCTGGCGAGTTCGCGTCGTGCCGAATAAATATCCGGCGGTTGTTGAAATGCCGGATAAGCAAACGGCGGTTGTGGCAATGTTCCATTCATCGTCCAACTCGCACCTTCCGACCCAACCCGGGCGCGGCGTCCACGAAGTCATTATCGAATCGCCCCGCCATCTGTACACCAACACCCAACAGACACCCGACGAACTGGCCGAGGTCGTCTGGGTTTATCGCGAACGACTTCGCGCACTCTCGCAGAACCGTGAATGGCAGTATGGACTGATCTTCAAAAACGTGGGCTTCGCGGCCGGGGCGTCGCTCGAACATTTGCATAGCCAACTCATTACCTTGCCCATCGTGCCGTCGGCCATTCAAGAGACACTGAAGTTGACGGCCGAATTTCACCACCAGCGGGGTGCCTGTTACTACTGCGATTTAATTGCCAACGAGGTGGCCGATGGAACGCGGATCGTGGCCGAGAACGAGCGGTTTGTCGCCCTTTGTCCCTATGCAGGCCGATTTGCCTTCGAGACCTGGATCATCCCCAAGCGGCATAACGCTGCCTTTTCCCAGGCCGACGATTCAGAACTTCACGAGCTTTCCCCAATGCTGATGGATGTATTGCGAAAACTCGAGGTCGGTTTAGACAATCCGGCCTATAATTACGCAATTCGCACTACGCCATTTGACAGGCAGAACGCCGAACACTATCACTGGCATATCGAGATTTTTCCGCGCGTCACCCGGCTGGCTGGCTTTGAATTAAGCACCGATTTTTATATCAACGTCGTGCGGCCTGAGGACGCAGCCGCCTTGTTGCGAAAAACATAATTGTCGGGCGGCAATATTTTTCGCTGCGGGGGACTGGATAAACTACATAAACAGTGCCGGTCGATCCGATAAAAAAGTCTGATTCAAAATTTTGTGCGTTGAGATCGGTCCGAAACCCTCGCCGCAGACCACATAACTTCTACAGTCCCGACATTTTAACATGGCTCACGCGATCCGGTTCGCCCTCGTCCTGCACAATCATCAGCCCGTCGGCAACTTCGACGGCGTTTTTGAGCAGGCCTATCAAGACAGTTATCTCCCGTTCCTCAACGTGTTCGAGCAATATCCGCAATTGCGGCTCTCGCTCCACACGAGCGGTCCGCTCATGGAGTGGCTCGATCAAACGCATCCGGAATATCTGGATCGGTTGGCGCGACTGGTCGCGTCGGGCAGGATCGAGATTATCGGCGGTGCATTTTACGAAGCGATCCTGGCGATGATCCCCTCCCGCGACCGGGTGGGACAGATCACCACCTTCACCGATTGGCTCGAACGTCGGCTGGGTGCAACGGTCCAAGGGATGTGGATGCCCGAGCGCGTTTGGGAACAGAGCATGACCCGCGACCTGGTTGCGGCGAACATTCGCTACACGCTCCTCGACGATTTCCATTTCAAAAACGGCGGCCTGACCGAAGAAGAACTGTACGGTTACTACACGACCGAAGACGACGGCCATGTCATGTCGGTCTTTCCCGGCAGCGAGCGGCTGCGGTATTTGATTCCGTTCGCCAATCCACACGAGACGATTCAATACCTGGGCAAGATCGCCGAGACCCACCCGAACGCGGTCGTCGTCTTCGGCGACGATGGCGAAAAGTTCGGCACTTGGCCCGACACTAAAAAACACGTTTACGAAGATGGCTGGTTGCGACAATTTTTTGACTTGCTCGTGCAGAACCAAAATTGGATTCTGACGACAACGCTGGCCGAGGTCGTCGAAAGTGTTGCACCCGTCGGAAAAATCTATTTGCCCGAAGGTTCGTATCGCGAGATGACGGAATGGTCGTTGCCCGCTGAACAGATCGTGCAATACGATCATCTCAAACACGAGTTAGAACACGATCCCCGTTGGCCGCAGATTTCGCGATTCATCAAAGGTGGTTTCTGGCGGAACTTCAAAGTGAAGTATCCCGAGGCCGACGAGATGTACGCCCGCATGATGATGGTCAGCCGGCGCTTGCAATCGCTCGAAGAGTCGGGTGCCCACGGCGAATGGCTCAATCATGCCCGCACCGCCCTTTATCGCGGCCAATGCAATTGTCCTTATTGGCACGGTGCGTTCGGCGGAATCTATCTCCCCCATTTGCGAAATGCGATTTACAACCAACTGATTGCCGCCGACAACCTGCTTGACCGGGCGACCGGCCATCACGAGCCGTTCGTTGAATTGACCGCCGACGATTACAACTTTGACGCCCGACAAGAATTGCGGCTGACCAACGACAAGCTGTTCGCGTTGCTCGCTCCCAGTCGTGGCGGTCATCTGTACGAACTCGACATCCGCACAATCTGTGCGAATATCGGTGCGACACTTACGCGACGACCGGAAGCCTATCACCGCAAAGTCTTGGCCGGTGCGAATCAGTCGCAAGGCAACGTCGCCAGCATTCATGATCGGGTCGTTTTCAAGCAAGCCAATCTCGATCAGCGTTTGCAATATGATCGTTATCCCCGCAAGAGTCTGGTGGACCATTTCTTCGATGAGAACGTTTCGCTTGAGGCCGTTGCTCGCGGAGATGCACCCGAACGGGGCGATTTCCTGCAATCGGTCTATGAAGCGCGACTCCGCCGCAGCAGCGAACGGGTACAAGCCTTGCTCTCCCGCACCGGCTTTGTGCAAGATCATCCGATCAAATTGACCAAGGGCATAACCCTTGAGGCGGGCGGGCATACGCTCGAGATTTCCTACTTGCTGGAAAATCTGCCGAAAGATCGCACGCTCCACTTCGGCGTCGAGTTCAACTTTGCCGCGATGCCGTCGGGTGCCGATGATCGTTATTTCTATGGCGCAGGGCGAAAGCAATTGGGGCAATTGGGCACGAAACTTGACCTGACCGACAGCCGTCAGTTGGGTTTGATTGATGAGTGGCTCGGCATTGATGTTGGTCTCGACTTCTCGCGACCGACGAACGTCTGGACGTTCCCGATTGAAACGGTCTCTCAATCCGAAGGTGGCTTCGAGTTGGTCCATCAATCGGTTTGCGTCGTCCCCCATTGGCACGTCCAAGGCGACGCCGACGGCCGTTGGTCGATGACGTTGCAACTTTCGCTCGACACCACGCTCGCCGAACACCGCATGGAAAAAACCGACACCGTCGCAACGTAATCTCGCGATCACTTGGCTCGCCAATTGGAAACCTGCCTTTAGACCGCTTCCCAAGGGTTCTTCCAATCGCCCCATCGCTCTAGATAAGCCTTGAACGCGGGAGAGGTTTCCGCCTTCGACTCAAGCCATGTTCTGGCCTGCCCGATGAGGGTGTGTTCTTTTTCCAGTGGCAGTTGGCCAATCAATACGCGGGAACGGAGGAACACAAAGTACGTGTCCAGCACGTCGCAGCGACAATAGTCGTTGATCTCTGCCAGCTTTCCCGCGTTGAACAAATCCTGCACCATGTCCCCTTGGACGTCCATCTTGCCGGGCTTGCCGAGTAAATTCGCCACCAGACTCAAACCGCCGGTGAACCGCGTCGAACCAAAATTCGTCAACAGTTCGTGCAGGTCCAAATGCGCGTCGATATTGTAGCGATTGCGGGGCTGCTCAAAACTCTTGGCGTTGACCTGAAACCAGCCGGGCAACGACAGTCCATATCGAAACGCGGAAAGTTCCAACATCGGCAAATCAAAACCTCGCCCGTTGAAACTGACCAGCGTCGGCCGTCGATACTTTTCCCAACCCCGCCAAAAATTCTCGACAATCACGTGCGGGCGAAATTGCGGCTCGTCCAACACCAACACATCGAGCAATTGAAAGTCGGCCGCCACCTTGGCCACAGCCACCGAAATCGGAACTTGAAAAGTGTACGGAATGAAGTCGCTCTCGTACTTGGCCATTAACTCAGCCCGATACTTTTCGACGGCCTGATCGGGCGAAAGGTTCTCCTTCGGAAAACGCAATTTTGACACGAGCGACCCATCGGCCACACTTTCAATGTCAAAGATCAAGTAACGAGGAGTGGTCGTGGACATCGTGGTTCGCTCTGGGGGAGGGGAAAATGGGCCGCAGCATTATAGCGAAGGACGTCGGAAATTTCGCGTCGTCCAGGTCGCGATACAAGCCCTGGAAGCGAAACCACACACCGAAAGTCTGCCTAAAAGCGGGTTGGCGAACCTCGCCCCGATAAGCTATGATGAGACACATCCCAGATTGCCGATATTATTCGGCTTGCAACGATTTCCACCGGCCCGGTTGAGCACTCAACTCGGCCGCTCCCACGAATTACTCCCCGCAGGATTTCCCGATGGCCAAACAGGGTCCACGCAAAAAACTCCCCAAGGAACTCGCTGTCATCACGGCCGACAACTGTACCGGTTGTGAGGCCTGTCTCGAGGTTTGCCCCGTCGATTGCATCATCAAAATTCAGCAGTTCGACCAATATCATAACCTGCAAAGTTTCTGCCAAATCGACTTGGAGCGATGCGTCGGATGCGAAGTCTGCGTTCACATCCCTGGCAAGAAGACGAATCCGTATGAACTCAAGGTTTGCCCTTGGGACGCGATTGAAATGATCCCAACCGAAAAGGTGGCGACCGTCGTCGCGCAAGTCGGCGGCCCACCCGAGTACATCATTGCGAATTGGGACCGCTTGGTCGGGACCGCCCAGCATCTGGCCGAGCTGAAGTGCGCGACCGGTTAAGTTCCCGCTCTCGATAACTTGTACACGCGGCGTCCCGCCGCGTGACATGCCGCAGGATGCCGCTTGAACGAGAAAAGCCAGCCGAAACGCCCACTCATGCTTGGATTCGATTGCGGAAATAGAATTGAAATTGAGACTTTCGTAACAGTTTAGCCGTTTGCAGTAACCGTCCAACGAGCGGGAACTTGCGCGGAGGGATAGAAAAAAGCTCACGCGAAGGCGCAAAGCTCGCCAAGGTATTTTTGGGAGACGATTCGTTGCCCTCACTCCGTTCGCGAAACATTTTTGTGTCTCAGTTTCTGGCTCGGTCGCCTTTTTACAATTCCCTTTCTTGGCGAGCTTTGCGCCTTTGCGTGAGATTTATCGATTCGAATTCATAAGGCTAAACGGTTACATACTTTCAAACTATGCCCCCTGCGTTGAGTGCCGCCAAAATGGAACCTGAATTGCGACATCTACCAATTCCTGATCCAGTGTTGAAAGATTCGCAAGCCATCGAGCTTTTGAGAGTCTGGGCCGCAAGGGGTGGGCAACACGTTTCGCTAGCCGCAGAGATTTGGCCGGACCCAAGGGCTTGGGGTGTTTTTCTTGTCGATCTAGCGAAGCACGTTGCAAACGCCTATGAACAAACAACGAGTATCAATCGAACGGACGCGTTGCGCCGATTAAAAGAAGGCTTTGATGTCGAGTGGGCGACGGAGACGGATCGACCGTCTGGACAGGTCGTGGATTAAGCCCGCACCTGAAGCTGCGGTGCGACTTTTTTGCCCAGGCCCAGTTGCATATGCGCAGCGCATTAGAACCTGATTTCGATCAACTCGCACATGCGACTATTCGCCGCTTAGACAAGAAAAAACGACGCGACGCCCGCTCTGGCTGGGGTTCTAAACCATGACGACTAGTGAAATCGCAAATCAACTCCAAGAAATCGCAAATGCCGATGATTTCGCAGCAAGGTCAGCAGCCCTTACCGAAGCGTGGCTATCGTCTCAAGTGGGACTTGATGCAATCGAACCTATACTTGGGTTTATGGAAGAAAATCGAGATATCGATTTTGGCGTTCCGGGGGCACTGGTGCATTTTGTAGAGCGTTTTTATGAAAAAGGTTACGAGCAAAAGCTCATTGACTCACTTCATTCAAAACCTACCCCGCATACCGTTTGGATGTTGAACCGTATAATCAACAGAACTAATTCACCCGAAAGAAAACAACACTTTATTGGGGAAATGAACGAACTTTTGTCGCACCCCCGAACAGATGAGGCGACGCATCGAGTGACGGAACTTTTCTTGAACCATCATCGTCGAGAGTAATAGTCCATTCCCTTCCTCTTTAGTTCTCCCCAGTGGCAATTTGCCGAATCGTTGTGTGGCAAATTGCTGCTTGTACTTTCCCACGACACACAGGCGAGTCGATCATGCTTCGATCCATTTTGACCGTTGGCTGCGCGGTCGCGGCAATCCTGACAACCCCCTTCGCACGCGGAGCCGACGAAGTCCCCGCGATTCCGCCCGCCAAAAACTGGGAGCAATTCGTTATCCTGGTGTGGCAGTTTCAAACCGACGTAACGAAGGACAAATCGCTCTACGAGTCGGCCAACCTGCACGGCTTTCATATCGACCGGTCCAATGGTGGACTGGCAGAATTCGCCCGCGACAGCAAATGGCCGTTTTACGTCGATCACACCGCCGACAAAGGCTATCTGCATCTGGGCAAACGGGAGAATGAAGTCCTGCGAAAAAAGGAGATCGTCCAACGTCCGAATAGCCTTGCCGATCCGGCGACGATTACGA
The DNA here is from genome assembly GCA_043738845.1 of Planctomycetaceae bacterium. GTDB lineage: Bacteria > Planctomycetota > Planctomycetia > Pirellulales > DASRSE01 > DASRSE01. Next base: position 5,377 of record JAYUFG010000116.1, on the reverse strand, counting down.
AGATGAAAGGCTTCATCCAGCAAAACGTCACGAGCGCGAAAGGCTCGCCGGTCGTAGCTTACGCCCTCGATGATGAAGTCAGCCTCGGCAGTTTTTGTTCGCCGTCGGAGGTCGATGGCACTCCGGCTTCGGTCGCTGGCTATCGCAAGTCGCTGCAAACATTGTACGGCTCGATCGACCAACTCAACTCGCAGTACAGCACGAAGTACGCTTCGTTCGGCGTGATTCAACCGTTGAGCTTCGAGCAATTTCGGACACAGCTCGAGGTGAAAAAATTGCCAGCACTTAACCTTAGCCAGTGGTGCGATTGGCGCGGCTACATGGACACGCAATTCGCCGATTGCCTCGCCGATTTAACCCGCTATGCGAACACACTCGACGAAAACACTCCCACCGGTTTCGTCGGTGGACAAAGTCCGAACGCCTGGGGCGGTTACGATTATCGCAAGTTGTCAAAAGCGGCGCAGTGGATGGAAGCCTACGACATCGGCGGCAGCAACGAAATCCTTCGCAGCTTTTGGTCGCAGCAGCGGCCCCACGTGCAAACTTTTTTCTCGAGCAAAAACCCACATCAAGATGCTTGGTTCTTGTGGTACTATCTGTGCCACGGCAATCGCGGCGTGATCGCCTGGCCCGAGGGTTGGTTCAACTCGGGCAAGGTCGCACCGCATATTCAAGCCAACGCCGCGACCTTTGCCGAGGTCCAAGGGCCTTTGTCGCAGAAGATCATCAACGGCAAATTTATCACCGATTCGGTCGCGATATATTATTCGCACCCGAGCATTCAAGTCACCTGGGCACTCGACGCCGCCTGCCACAAGGGAACCTGGCCGAACCGTAGTTCGTCGATGGATAACAACCTTTCGACCAGTAATCTCACGCGGATCGGTTGGTTGAAGTCGCTCGAGGATATCGGAATTCAAGCCCGCTTCATTCATCAAGATCATCTGCTCGACGGCCTACTCGTCAAGGACAAGTACAAAGTTCTCATACTCAATCGGGCGATCTGCTTGAGCGACGGCGAAGCACAGGCGATTCGCGATTTTGCCCAGCAAGGGGGCACCGTCATTGCCGACCACTTGTGCGGTGTTTGCGACGAGCATGGCAAAATGCGCCCGGTCGGCGCGCTCGATGATTTGTTCGGAGTGAAACACGATCTCTCACAAGGGTTCTTGGGCGGCGAGACGTTGACCGAAGTCGATGGAGAAAGAGGCGGCTCGTTCAACGCGAAAACCTGGGCCATCGAGAAAGCCGCTTTGCATCTCGGCCTGCCGGTTTATGAACGGGGCCTTTCCGCCGTCGCGCCTGCCAATGCCTACGGAACCTACGGAACTTCTGTCGCCTGTGTTCGTCAGCAGCAGGCTATCTATCTCAATGTTTCGCCCCTCGGTTATCTTTTGCAGCGTGACCAAGGAAAGGGCCAAGCCTGGACGGAATCGCTCACGGCCATATTGAAAAACGCGGGCGTCGAACCGCAGTTGCAACTGACGGAAGCCAAAAAACCAGCACGGCAACTCGAAAGCCTGTTTTGGCAAAACGGTCCCCGCACAACATTATGCGTCGTGAAGAACCTGGAACGCGGAGCGACGATCAACAGTTTCGGCGCGACCGCTGGCAGCCTGGGTGAGCAGAACATCGCACTCGGCTTGCACTTTGCCAAACCAGTCAAAAATCTGGTTAACGAACGGACTGGAAAAAATCTCGGCGACGGCCAAGCATTCGACGATACCTTCACCCCCTGGGAAGCCAACGTCTACACGTTTAGCCCATAAGGAAACAACGGCCCGCGACGAGGCTAAGGGCTCACGCATCAATAACTGTCCTGTTTAACAACACCCGATAAGTATGAACACGCGTTTTCAAAGCTGATTTTCGAACGGATCCGTTTCGCTGAACGGAACCGTGACCGCTTGAAATGGCTGCTCTGCGTCCACTGCGATCTCTGCGTTTCTACCGATTCGTTTTGAAACGCAGAGTTCGCAGAGGACGCAGAGACGAGGAGCTTTCGAGGCGAAAATATGACCCAGTCTGGTCCGTACTTGCGACAGATATTGATGCGTTGGTTCTTAGTGTTTCACGCTGGGAAAATACTAACCCGAAACGTGAGTGAGGAATGCTTGGTGAAAACTCGAAGAATCGTCACTGACGTTTCGGATTGGTAAGGCAAGAAGACCTCCCAAAGTGAAACACTGAGAATCCCTGGGATCAAACCGTGGCCACGGTTGTTCCATAATCTGCGGGCCAGTCGTCAAACGGAATTGGCGGATCAGTTCCCGCTGCATGTCGTCACGGACTGGATCGGCAATTCGTCCGACATCGCCGACCGGCATTACTTGAAGACGACCGACCATCATTTCGAGAAGGCGATCCAAGGTCGGACGGCTCACGAGGCGGTCGAACCGGCGTGCGCGACGACGCAGAATCCGACGCAGCAGGCGGCCGAAATAGGTGAAAATGGGTCGCAAACGCAAAACGCCTCATCGTCGGAAGATGAGGCGTTGCAAGGACTTGCGAGCAATTGCATGTAATGTACAAATGACCAGATTCCCCACGGGGCGTCGAACCCATGCAAAAAACGTCGGGAAATGCCAACGCAGAATCCGACGCGCGCGGCCAAAAGCGGTTTTCCAATGGCACCTTGCCGACAGTTGCGTGTCGGTGCAACGAGGGCCACGACTCGCCGAATCATGTCCGCTCAGCGGGACTGTCGATTGCGTCTCAACAATCGGCCATCTCAACGATCGCGACGGCATGGCCCTTTCTGCCACCACATGTTCGGGAGGCGATCATGACTCTCACCTCGTGCACGACAGCCCAAGTCGCAACTTGGTGAGTGTGGCTAGGAGAGCAAACGACTAATTGTGTCCATGAAGACGGCACTTCGGTTACGAAGTCTGGAAAAGGTTCGGTACCGCATTCTCCGAAAAAGTGCGCGGCGTCTTTTTCGCTTTACCAATCTCACACGGCACCTTGTAAAACCGATTTCGAGTTGACGAATGCCGTGTGACTTCGCTGAAAGCCCTACATAGCCCCAGCCTTGTTCGACGCCTGCCCCAACGCCTTGCGATGGACCTCTTTCGCCGGTTCATCGGGGTGATCACTGGCAATCAACGCCAGAAATGCTGATGCAATCGTGACTGCGAACACGGCGCAGCCCACCACAAAAATCGGTATAACGCTGTTATCCATCGGACTTCCTCCCCAAGACGAGAGTGCCGAAGCTCAAAATCGACGGCACCCAAAGTCCGACGAAAGCACCTTCGCTTTGCCTACCTGAAAACCAGAGGTACACAGAGAACAAAAAGGATGCTCCTGCGGCCGCGACAAATCCTATCTTGGCGATTCGAATCTTACTCATGCTGTTCTCCGGTTTTTTAATACAACGAACGTAGGTTTTCTAAAATGGTCGATTTCCGTGGCAATCCGTGACGATGTAATAACCAGAGATTGATTCGGCACACGGCCGAAAATCGTCGTACTCGACTAAAGCATCCACAAAATTGCGAACGCAGTTCTGGCAAACCGCCTAAAAGCTACCGATGGGGTTGTCCCTTGAACCGTGGAATCTGAGGCCGCTTAACGGCACGAGGAGAGATTCTGAAAGAATCGTAAACCAAGTAGAATTCAGTCGGAAAAAAATCGAAGGCGTTCCATGATGACAGTTCGATAATCACAATTCTACGACGGAGGGGCACTGCATTTTGAAGCGGTTCCGATGGATTACAATTACCATCTCGCGAGGCAATTTATTATCGGATTCATCGCCCCCCGGGCTGAGAATCGTGGCCGTCAGAAGTCCCTGGCTTATTGTCCACGGCGAGATGCGCGATCGAACGCAACATTCCGGTGAAAACGGCGTAATGCAATGGATAGATCAGATACCAGTAGGCAATCCCGCTGAGACCGATTGGGTCGAAAACCGCCGTTTGTCGAATGACCGACTGCTGTCCATCGCCCGAAACTTCAAACTCCAACCAAGCCCTTCCCGGCAACCTCATTTCCGCCGCAAGGCGGAGGAGATGATTTGGCTCATATTCTTCCACTCGCCAAAAGTCGACAGCGTCGCCGACTCGCAATTGTTCGGGATCGCGCCGGCCGCGGCGCAGACCAGCCCCGCCGCACAAGAGATCGAGAAAGCCGCGCAACCGCCACAAGAAAGTGGCGAAGTACCAGCCACGCTTGCCGCCAATGCGACGAATGGGCGCGAAGGCCTCCGCTGGGGCAGCGGAAACGGTAATTTGTCGGCTATCAACCAATCGATTTCCAAATCGCAAGCCGCCCCACTTCGGCGCGGATCGGCAGACGGACATGGCATCCGACCACTTCGTCGCCATGAATTCCTGATCTTCGTTTCTGAGCGCACGCGAGATAGCGTCCGACAAAGGTAACGGGCGGACGTCAAACGCAGAAGTTGCCGAATCGTCTCGAACGACCGTGGGATTGCGCAAACTTTCGATCAATTTGCGTCCCACGCGGGCGTACACCGGGCTAACAAGTCCGAGCCACAGGCTTGAGAGGCGCGGTGTCAACAGGGGCACGCGGATCAACCGCCGACGCAGCCCGCGTTGCCGAGCATATTCCCGAATGATGTCAGCATAACTCGCCTGATCTGGTCCGCCAATTTCAAAGATTTGACTCCCGCTGAGAGGAACATCGAGGCCCTTCATCAAATAAGCCAAAATATCCTCGATTGCGATGGGCTGGGCCATCGTGGACACCCATCGCGGACAGATCATCACGGGCAATCGTTCCGTGAGAGTACGAATCAACTCGAAAGACAAGCTACCGGAACCGATCACAATCGACGCGCGAAATTCTAACACCTCAATTCCGGTAGAACGAAGAACGTCACCGGTTTCTTGGCGGCTACGGAGATGTTTCGACAGTTTTTCCTGCGAATCTCCCAACCCGCCGAGATAGATGATCCGCTTCACACCGCACGAGCGAGCGGCTTCGGCGAAATTCAGGGCACCGAGACGGTCTTCCGCTGCGAAGTCGCGAGTTGCGCCCAGAGAGTGTACCAGGTAGTAAGCAGTCTCCACGCCCTGCATGGCCGCTTGCAGCGATTCGGGGTCGAAGACATCGCCTTGCACGATCTCGGTGCCGGAACGCACTCGGCCAGTCATGAATTCAGGTCGGCGTGCCAGACAACGCAACCGCACGCCACGCTGTTCGAGCAATGGAAGCAAACGCCCTCCGACATATCCTGTCACGCCCGTGAGAAGTACCGTCTGTTGCATTTTTGATTTGCCGATTCGTCATTTCCGCAGACAAGTTTTGATATTCCGGATATCGCACCAATCCCGGAGTCGTTTGTAACTCCGGAGAACATGAGTCTGAACTTCCGAACATCGCCAATGTAACAGCTAGAATTGCG
>JAYUFG010000115.1:0-6680 GCA_043738845.1 Planctomycetaceae bacterium | reverse complement strand
TTTTCGATGACGCTCGACGCGCAGGGTCGCGTGGTTGTTTCCGGGCCGGGCTACGTCAAGATATTACCCGACAATGGCAATGGAAAATGCGATCACGCCATTCTCTTTTCCGAAAAGCCCGCCAGCGGCGCGATGGGAATGTACTTCGACGGGCCGGACCTGTATTGCTCCGGCGACAAAGGCATTTGGCGGCTTCGCGATTCCAAAGGTCAAGACAAAGCCGACCCGCCCGAGATCGTGGTTCGCAATTTGGCAAACTCGGAACATGGTGCCCACGCGATCATCAAAGGGCCGGATGGTTGGCTCTATTGCGTTTGCGGTAACGAGGCGGGCGTCAGCAAGGAACATATCACGACCGCAACTTCGCCCGTCAAAGAGCCGAAGTGCGGCGCGATCTTGCGTTTTACTCCCGACGGAAAACAATCGGAAGTCTTCGCCCACGGCTTTCGCAATCCTTACTGCATCGACTTCAATGCGACGGGTAATCTGTTCACGGTCGATTCGGACAACGAGCGCGATCATTATCTGCCGTGGTACGCACCAACTCGGTTGTTTGATGTGGCGCAAGGACAGGAACACGGCTGGTTATTCAAAGGGATTCAGCAGTCATGGAACCGGCCCGCCTCGTTTTTCGACAACGTCCAACGGATGTCGGAAATCGGTCGCGGCTCGCCGACGGGCTTGGTGTGTTATCAACACGTGGCGTTTCCGGAACATTATCGCGGCGGCGTGTTCTCGGCCTGCTGGACCTTGGGAAAAATTTATTACTTTCCGTTGAAACGTAAAGACAGCACGTTCGAGACCAAGCTCGAAACATTTTTAGACTCGACGGGAAGTTCCGGTTTTGCACCCACGGCGTTGGCAATGGGTCCGGCGAGCGAAATGTACGTTTCCGTCGGAGGTCGCGGAACGCGAGGAAGCGTCTATAAAATTCGTTACACGAAGAGCGAACCCTTCGTGGAGTTTGAAGAAAAATTAGCACGCGTGCTTCGTGCCCCACAACCACTGTCGAGTTGGTCCCGGTCAAAATGGGTTCCCCTTGCGAAGGAGCTTCATAGCCCGGACGCGAAATGTTTTGAAACGGCACTACTTGACCGACAACGTCCTACAACAGAACGGGTTCGCGCTGCGCAAATCATTACGGAGCTTTTTGGCGGTTTGTCGCCTAGCTTCTTCAAGCAATTGAAGACGGATTCAAGCAGTCGTGAGGTTTTGCTTGCGATAGGAAAACTACCGCCATTGCCAAGTCAGTGGCAAGAATCGAATAATGTGCGCATGGCACTTGATGACGACGAGCTTCCCGATCTGTTTGCCCAAAATCAAAATGTCGTCCTGCCCAAACGCCGTTATCTCGTCCGATCCATGCAGTTGGCTCTTGGCGATTTGAGACTTTCGACGGGGCAGTCGGAGGTTCATCCTGGTTATCAAGCTGCTGATTTGTCGAAGAAACCAGAAGCACTTCGCCGTAAAATGACCGACGTTCTCTCGGCGACTTTTCCAACCGATGACGCGGAGCTAAATCGCGAGATCGCCCGCACTCTCGGAATGCTCGGTTCATCGTCGGACGAGCTTAATACGAAAATCCTCGCCCAAATTAAAACAGACAGCACCCCACAAGACGACCTCCATTATTTAATTGTACTTTCGTTACTCACCAGCGAGCGGTCCCCACAAATTTCACAAGCCACCGCCGACGGACTCGCTAACTTGCATCGCAAGATGATCGCCCGAGAATGGTTGCCGAGTCGAAATTGGCCGCTGCGAGTTGGCGAATTGTTCGAGGAATTGTTCAAAAAAGACGCACACTTGCCGGAAGCGTTGGGAAATTCTCCCGCGTTTGGCCTTCCTGAACACAGTCTTTTCGTCCTGAAACTCAAGGACAAAGTGCGAGAGAGTCTCGCCAGGAAATTATTGGCCAAGGTCAAAGAGTCAAAGTCCGAGCTTGAATGGACGCAACAGTTTGTCCAATGTTTGAAATCCCTGCCTCGCGACGAGTACATCGCCGACCTGCGAGCGCGGTGGAACGAGCCAGCCTTGCGAGATGCGATTGTCGGTGTCTTAGCGGTCCAGCCAGAGGCGGCTGACCGCGAGCGATTTATTCAGGCACTTCCTTCGGTTCAGGCCAAAGTCGTTGAACTTGCCGCGAATGCCTTGACGCAACTTCCCGACGAAAATCGGACGGAAGACCTTATCGCCGCGCTGCGTGCCCTGCGACAATCATGCCAAGCACCGCAGGACATTACCACCCGACAGACGCTTTGCAAACTTCTCAAATACTGGACGGGCAAGAAAATCGTCATCAACGAAAAGGACAAGACAAACCCGCTTCCCGCCTATCAAGATTGGTTTGATTGGTTTGCCGATGCGTATCCCGACGAGTCGAAAAAGCTGAACGCCTCAACGACGTATGACCAAACGGCTTGGCTGGCCCGCCTTGCCAAAATTGACTTTGAAAAGGGAGACTCGGTTCGAGGTAAAACGGTTTTTGATAAACGCTCCTGCTCGAAATGTCATCAAGGGTCGGGTCGTCTCGGCCCCGAATTGGCTGGCGCGGCGACACGATTCACGCGCGACGATCTGTTTGTCGCGATTCTCGACCCCAGCAAAGATGTCGCGCCCCTCTATCGCACGAAGATCGTCACAACGACGAATGGCGAGACTTTCACTGGCTTGATCGTCTACGAATCACCGGAAGGTTTGTTGCTGCAATCTGGCCCGGAAACAACGGTCCGCGTGGTCAATGTCGCAGAGGGGAGCATCCGCACAAGCAGCGTTTCCCTCATGCCCAACGGTCTATTGAATGAGGCGACCGATGAAGACCTAGCCGATTTGTACGCCTATTTGCGATCACTGAAAAAATGAAGGCGTGACAAAGCACCTGGGTCGGGTCCTACGGCTCTTTCCGTTCTTGGTTTAACGACCATATTCCTCGAACGTTTTTGCGAGCGTCGTCTTCGGCCTGACGAAAATGGCGTTTGTGCGATTCATTAAAATAGGCCCCCCGCTCGACGACGGCCCAGCCCGAGGATATCAACGATTCGTTGAGCAACGATTCGCTGCCTTTCTCTTGGCCGACCTCAGGCACAAATAAATACGCGAGAAGAGTGCCGCTCCTATCCATCCGTTCGCGATCAAACTGAATTCGCACGGAACGAGAGGGAATCGCTGCGCTCAAAAATGTTTTCGCTTCCGCAGAAACGGATTCCGATTGCTCTGGGGAAAGTTGCGGCGTTTTGGCATTGACCAATGTCACGCCGAGCAGCCGCAGGCGAACGCCGCTTTCTAACACGAACGTCAAGTCAGGTTCGATATGCGCGACCCGATAGACGCCCTCTGGCAATACATTCGTCGGTTCCGCCGTTGATGCGATCACCCACACCCGCCATGCAATCAGGCCCACGACAACCGTGAAGCAGATCGCAACCCAGCGGGGGCGACGGCGACGGAACACTTCAGCAATCCTCGAAAATGAGTTGGCGGGAGATTAGTTTTGGCTGAAGTCGAATTGTTTCGCTTCCCGGCCGAGCGGGTTCTTGGAGAACTTCTTGCGGCATTCGGGGCACAGATCGAATCGCAGTGTTTGATAAATGTCGTCGCCAATGTTGGCGTCGGCGTCGTCTTCCATTCGTTCGAGGACATCCTGAATCTCGACGAGATTGTCGCGATCATCATCCAAACATTCGGTGATTTGGTCGAGGGCGGCAAACACTTCAATTTTCACCACGTATCGCAGATCATGTTCCGCCTCTATCTCACGCTTGCAGAGATCGCAGCTATAGTGAATCATCGCTTGGTTTTCCTTGCCGAAAGAATTTGGCCGTCCCGCCTGGACAACCGTGTGGAGGAGTTTCAGAACAACTTCATCCTAATGACCGACGTTGTCGTTCGGCAACCCGGATTAGGAGATTTTTTTCACGATATTTTTTTATTTTAATTTCGGGCAAAATAGTTGTTTTCTGCGCTTGACTTTAGCGTTGAGGGTGCCTCTAGTCCTGGTCCATCGGTTCCGCTATAATTCAAGTGTACTCGGATATTGTTCGAGCCTACTCGACTATCATTCGAGTCTACTGAGTTGGTGAAGCGTACCGATTGCCCAGGAGGTAACGATGTCCGTCCCACCTGCGTCGCCTGCGTTAAGTTCGAGCGTTTTGGTACTCAACCGCTATTATATGGCGGTTCATGTGGTCAATGTGCGCCGCGCGATCGGTTTGCTCTGTCGCGAACTGGCCGAAGTGATCCATTTTGAAGAGGGCCAGTACGCCAATTACGATTTTGATTCGTGGCGCGAAATCAGCGAGCTAAAGGCCGTTCTAACCGCTCCGCATGACGACTGGATTCAGGCGGTCAATTTTCAGTTGCTCGTGCCCCGTGTGATTCGGCTTCTCTCCTTCGACCGCGTTCCGCAATCGACTGTTCGGTTTAATCGGCGGAACATCTTCGCCCGGGACAACAATCGCTGCCAATACTGTGCGCAGTTTTTCCCGACCAGTGAATTGAGTCTCGACCACGTCATTCCCAAAAGTCGCGGCGGACAAACGGCCTGGGAAAACATTGTATGCGCGTGCGTCGCGTGCAATGTGAGAAAAGGAGGCCGTACCCCGCAAGAAGCCCGAATGAAACTCTTCAAGCCGCCGGTCAAGCCGAAGAAAAGCCCACTCCTGGCGATCAAGATGGGCAACCCCAAATACGAAAGTTGGAAGACCTTCCTCGACACAGCCTACTGGACGGTTGATCTGAAGTAAGGCCCGTCCGAAATGAACTTTTACGGTTCACACGGCGCGTACGGAACTACGTCGTCCGAGCGTGAGCCGATTGACGGTGGCCAGTGCCATTGCCCATTTTGTAATTTGCTGCGACCCCGTTGGGGTCGAACGTCTTGGGCGGACCGCTGTCCGGTGGTTTCTTTTCACTCAACCACCGGGTAACATCCCTTCGGGATAGAACAAATTGTGTATCAACGGCAGACTCTACGGCCAACCCACGACGAGCGACAAATCCTGCCTTCATTCATCGCTCATCGTTTATCATTTCCCCTTCTTCTTCTCCCCTATTCTTTCACTTCAAACTCCGCATCAATTGCGTCGTCGTCCGATTTTCCACCGGACGCACCCGCCCCCTTCGCACCGCTGTCCGCTCCGTCGGCCGGTTTCGCACCCGCTTCGTACAGCGTCTTGCTCATCGCGTGCGAGGCTTGTTCGAGTTCGGCAATCGCCGACTTGATCGCCTCGACATTTTCGGCCTTCGCTGTCTCGCGAGTCTTGGTAATCGCCGCTTCGATTGGACCACGGTCGGTCGCCTTGATCTTGTCGTGATGTTCCTTGAGCAGTTTTTCCAATTGGAAGCACATGCTCTCGGCCTTGTTGCGGCTTTCGGCCAGGTCGCGTTTCCGCTTGTCCTCTTCGGCGTGAATCTCAGCGTCCTTCCGCATTTGCTCGATGTCCACATCCTTCAAGCCACTCGATTGCTCGATCCGCACGGAGTGTTGCTTGCCCGTCCCCAGGTCTTTGGCCGAGACGTTCAAAATCCCGTTCGCGTCGATGTCGAACTTGACTTCAATCTGTGGCACGCCGCGCGGGGCGGGCGGAAGCCCTTCTAAATTGAACTGTCCCAACGGCCGGTTGTCCCGGGCCATCGGCCGTTCACCCTGAAAAACGCTGACCGTGACCGCCGATTGGCTATCGGCGGCGGTGCTGAAAATCTGCTTTCGCTCGGTCGGAATCGTCGTGTTCTTTTCGACCAGCTTCGTGAAAATCCCACCTTCGGTTTCAATTCCCATCGACAGTGGCGTGACGTCGAGCAGCAAAATGTCCTGCACTTCGCCCGACAAAACGCCCGCTTGAATCGCCGCACCAATCGCCACCACTTCATCCGGATTGACCCCCTTATGCGGATCCTTGCCGAAGACCTTCTTGACCATTTCTTGGACCTTCGGAATGCGGGTCGAGCCGCCGACGAGGACAACCTCGTCAATTTCCGATGGTTTCAGCTTGGCATCCTTCATCGCTTGTTCCACCGGACCACGACAACGCTCGATGAGGTGATCGACGAGTTGCTCGAACTTTGCCCGTGTGATATTGCATTGCAAATGTTTCGGTCCACTCGCATCGGCCGTGATGAACGGCAGATTGATGTCGGTCGAATTGGCCGAGCTAAGTTCCTTCTTGGCCTTTTCGCACGCCTCTTGCAAACGTTGCAGGGCCATCGTGTCTTTGCGAAGATCGATCCCTTGTTCCTTTTTGAATTCGTCGGCCACGTAATGAATGAGGACTTCATCGAAGTCGTCGCCGCCGAGATGCGTGTCTCCGTTCGTGCTGATAACACGAAACACGCCGTCGGCCACTTCCAGGCATGAAACGTCAAATGTTCCACCGCCCAGATCGAACACGACGATCTTTTCATGCTCTTTGCGGTCGAGACCATAAGCCAACGCAGCCGCCGTCGGCTCGTTGATGATCCGCATCACTTCCAAACCGGCAATCTGGCCAGCGTCCTTCGTCGCTTGTCGTTGCGCGTCATTGAAGTAAGCAGGCACCGTGATAACAGCCTTGTTGACCTTGTGGCCAAGATACGACTCGGCCGATTCCTTCAGCTTGCGCAGAATTTTCGCCGAAACCTCCGGCGGAGTTTGATCCTTGCCACTCACGCGGACCTTCACGTACTCGGTTGGGTCGCCAACGACT
>JAYUFG010000114.1:0-2539 GCA_043738845.1 Planctomycetaceae bacterium | reverse complement strand
CTCCGACAGCAACGTATAACAATCGGTCACAGGCAGCCGCCGCAATCGGTCTCGAATTTGGTCCAACCGTCGGGCACACGCTTCACCCCCCGGCGTTTGGGCGGACAACGCCTGTGCCTGTGCGAGTCGTTGTCCCAACTCGCCCGGCTGATCGATGGGAATGAGCGGCGGCCGCTCGGGAAGCTGTGCCAAACGAGCTTGAATCCCGGCGATGAGGGGTCGCTTTTGCTCGTGATCTTCCGGCAAGAGCGACACAATTTCCTCGGTCCGTTCGACCGTCGGCAATTTTTTAAAGGCCTCTTTGCGGGCCAGGATTTCCTCACGACTGTCGGCAATCGACAACGCGAACCACATGCTCTGGCCACACTCGGTCAACAGCCGTTTCTCTAACTCGACACTTTCCAAACCGCTCGCTTGCAGATTGAGCAAATTGTGATCGTACCGCGCGGCGGGCGCGCCGAAACCGATTAGGATCGTGAACGCGACGAAAAAGAACATGACCAAGCGGGGCGTTTGCATCAACCACTCGACCCACCGCCAAATTTGCATTGGCTCGGCCTGTTTTTCCTCAATGCGGTTCCGATCGACGACCAGAATCAGAGCGGGCAAGACAAACAGTTCCGCAATCGCGCACAGCATAATTCCGCCGCCGGAAATAATCCCCAGTTCGACGACGCCCGTGAAACTGGTGAACACGGCCGCCAAGAAACCGGCCGCTGTGGTCAGTGCACCGATGGTGATCGCTGGTCCGACCTGTGCCGTGGCACCGAGGAGGGCGTCGCGAACAGAGAAGTTTCGCTCTCGCAATTGAACATATCGGGCGGCGTAATAAACGCCGTAGTCAATGCCCAGCCCATTGAGTGTGACCGTAAAGGCGATACTCAAGATATTGAGATGCCCCACCGTCAACGTTGCATATCCAAAGGACCAGGCAATCGCCAAGATCAAGGCGACGTTCGTCAACAAGGCGTGCTTGATTCCGCCGAACGCCATGACCAGCAACATCGCGACGCCCGCCAACGACAAAATCGCCGCCCAGGTCATCGACGACTGGCTATTCCGCATTTCGTCATTTTCCATGATCGGCAAACCGGTTAGCCCAATCTTCATATCGGGATGTCGGACTTTGGCCTGCGCGATCATCGTTCGCAAGGCATCGGTCGCTTCAGAACCGGGCGCAAATTGATCCTTACCGGGGGCGAGCCGCATCAAAATAAAACCAAAGCGACCCGTCTTGTCGAGCAGATACTCTTCTTGCGAGTCGGACAGGTCGGCCATTTCCTTGGGCATTCCAGGCCAAGGCGAAATATAACCTCGGTCGGGGCCAAGGTTGTTCAATAGGCTTTTGCTAAAGCGGTCGAGTTCATCGAGCGTCGCCGGTTTTTGGGCGACCGTGCCCGGCGGTTGCTGTAGTTGTTCGTTGGCCAATTGTGAAGCAAACACGCCGGTCAAATTGCCAACTTGCAAGATTGACCAATTCCCTTCTACGATCGGTTGGGCCAAGTTTAAGAACTGATCGATCCGCGCGAGTTCGTCGTTCGAGAGATAATGCAGTCCCTTCGTGCGGACTTTGCTCAAGTCGATTTTGTGCAACACAGCGTGAAAGAGCGATTCCTCGCGGAGAATTTTCGTAGCCAGTTCTTGCAAGACGGGAGCAACTTGATCGCGGCCCGTTCCTTCCACCACGACCAGCGCATCATCAAAGTCGCCGAACTCTTGCAGATACTCGGCCCACACTTGATTGTATTCGTGGTTCGGGTTGAGCAAGTCCATCCGGCTCGTGTGATAACCGAGCTTGGACACACTTAGCACGATCGAGGCGGCCGCCAGCGCGACGGCCACGACAATCGTCGCGATGGGAAATCGCAACACCCACTCGGTCACGAAGACCAGTGGCGCAGTGAGGAGCGATTGTTGCCCGATTGGGCGGCCATCCTTGGACATACGAGGTACCGCGAGCGTGGGCCATCCTGGCCAAACGTGTGGAATACGAGCGGGATTTTAGCCCAACGGGCCAAACGTCACAAGCACAATCGGAAGCGAAAGCAGGCCAATCCGGCACGACGCAACAGTAACTCAGGTAGCGAGTTGCGGCGATTAACGCAAATGGCCGTGGCCAGCTCGAAAGTTGTAGGATCCGCTAATATGGACCGAGAGTTCGCGAAGTATCCTTCCTTCATTCGCAAAAAAAGTACCCCGTAACATTGGTCCGCACAACGGACCCTTCTGATCGGTCACAATTCAATTCCTTCACAGAACCTAAGAATCGGCGCATCAACGACTATCTGGTTCATGTTAGATTACCACGACACGATTTCCTCCTGAGGAAAGGTTATGTCCTCCCCAGGGATTTTCAGTGTTTCACACTGGGAAGTTACCAACCCGAAACGTATGTGAGGACTGCTGGTAAAAATACGGAAAATCCTCACTTACGATTCGGGTTGGTACATCGAGAAGTCATCCCAGAGTGAAACACTGAGAATTCCCGGGGTCCACTTCAGCTTATGCGGCGGTTTCGAGGGGTGGGCGGCGGACGAAC
>JAYUFG010000113.1:0-2543 GCA_043738845.1 Planctomycetaceae bacterium | reverse complement strand
CAATCACCGCTCACGAACAGAGGCGTGAGTGATAAAACTTCCCAACGACTTGACGATTAACCCGCCCTCCACCTTGGAGGGCGGGGTTTTTCGTTGGTCCGCACAGCGAACCCTACAGCAGCCCAACCAAGAACTCTTCGATTTATTTCAAAACTTTGCCCGTTTATGCCAATGGCTCTAACTCTTCCCAGCGGACGAAGGCGGCGGAAAGTTGGCTCTCCAGGTCTTTGCAGCGGGCTTGTGACTGGGCGATCTGTTCGCGCGGCTGTTGATAGAATTCGCCGCTGGCCATCGCTTGATGCAGTTCCGCCAGTTCGGCCTCCATCTGCTCAATGTTGCCCGGCAAGGCAACATATTCTTGTTGTTCCTTGTACGACAGCTTGCGTTTACGAGTGGAAGCCTCCGGCGATGCAGAGTTTGCTCGAGTCGAATCGGTTTTATCGGCCCGTTGTGACGGTATTCCCTGGCTGCGATTGCGTTCGGCCTCGGCGACATTCGACGCCTTTCGTTGCCGCACCCAATCGTCGTATCCGCCGACATATTCCTTCGCGCCGCCCGGCTCGAACACAATCGTGCTGGTGACGACGTTGTTCAAAAACGCCCGGTCGTGGCTCACGAGTAAAACCGTTCCGTCAAATTGCCCGAGCCGCTCCTCGAGCAACTCCAATGTTTCGGCATCAAGGTCGTTGGTCGGTTCGTCGAGGACAATCACGTTCGACGGTTTGGCAAACAGTTTGGCCAGCAACACCCGATTTCGCTCGCCGCCCGACAGAAACTTTACGAGCGTCCTGGCTCGCTCGGGACTGAACAGAAAATCTTGCAAATAGCCAATCACGTGACGGTGTGAATCGCCATGTTTCACCGTATCGTAACCGTCGGCGACGTTTTCCTGCACTGTTTTTTCATCGTCCAGTTGTCGCCGCAGTTGATCGAAATAGGCGATTTGCAAATTCGTACCCATCCGCACGCGACCACTTTGCGGTGCCAATTGTCCCAGCAGCAACCGCAACAGTGTGGTCTTGCCCGCACCGTTGGGACCAATGATGCCGATCTTGTCGCCCCGCATAATCGCGGTCGAAAAGTTATTGACAATCGGCCGTTGTTCATAGGCGAATGAAATCGCGTTGATTTCGGCGACAAGCATTCCGCTGCGGTTCGCCTGTTGAATTTCCATCTGCACGTTGTCGGGCGTGTCGCGTCGGTCGCTGCGAACGCGCCGCATTTGCTCAAGCGAACGGACGCGACCTTCATTCCGAGTACGGCGGGCTTTGATCCCTCTGCGCAGCCAGACTTCCTCTTCGGCCAGCCGTTTGTCGAACAAGGCGTTTTGTTTTTCCTCGGCGGCGAGGGCCTCTTCTTTGCGAGCCAGAAACGTATCGTAATCGCACGACCAGTCGAATAGCCGACCACGGTCAATTTCTAATACTCGCGTGGCCAGCTTGCGGAGAAAAACCCGATCATGCGTCACGAACAGATACGTCCCATTCCACCGCAGCAAGAAATCTTCGAGCCAAGCGATGGCGTCGATGTCGAGATGGTTGGTCGGTTCGTCGAGGAGGAGTAAATCGGGCCCCGCCACGAGAGCCTTCGCCAGCAGCACGCGGCGTTTCATCCCCGACGAGAGCGTTTCAAACCGCAAGTTTCCATCAAGTTCCATCCGCGAGAGAATTTGCTCGACGCTGTGAGCGGCTTGCCAAGCGGCATCATGTTCGCCGTGAGAAAGGGTGGTCCCTTGTGTGACGATTTCGGCAATCGTGCCGTGCACGTCTTGCGGCACGTCCTGTGGCAAGAGGGCCACGTGCGCCCCGGGCGACAGGACAACCTCTCCCCGGTCAGGCTCAATTTCGCCGGAGAGAATTCGCATGAGCGTCGTTTTGCCGGAGCCATTGCGGCCCAGCAAACCGATCCTTTGACCCGGCTCGACTTGGCAACTGACGTTGTCCAGCAGCGGCGGGCCACGAAAGCCGACACTCAAATCACGAATCGTAAATAGGGCCATAAAGTGAGTTGGCGATGCGACGAACGATGCGTGAAGTCAACTCACCGAGGCTCGCGAGACAATGGAATTCGGTTAGAAAGAAGCGACGTAAAGGTCACGATCAAATATAAGTTTGGAACGGGCGATCAATTACGTGGCTTGGCAACGCGAGGTACTCCAAAAGGATCGTCGTTCGCAGCATCTTTCAAAGCATCTTTCCCATCTTCGACCGCTTTTTCAACGGTCTTCTTCGCCTCTTTGATCGCTTCTTGGGTCGCCTTTTGAACATCCTGCGCTTCACTCACTTGCAGCTTGGCCTGAGCTTCGCCCAATTCTTTTTGAGCCGCTTCAATCGCGTTCGCAGCACCGTCGGGATTGGTTTTGATTTGCTCGAGCGCACGTTCGAGATTCTTTTTCGCCTTTTCTAAAATCTCGTGGATCTCGCCCGCATGATAAGCCTTGAGGGCTTCCCCCACACGTTCGAGATTCTTTTTGGTTTTTTCTAAAATTTCGTCAGCCTGTTTGACATCGTTCGGATTTTGGATCGGCAGAAGTTGCGCGGCCG
>JAYUFG010000112.1:0-2545 GCA_043738845.1 Planctomycetaceae bacterium | reverse complement strand
CTTTCACAAATCAAACCCGTCTCGGCGAATGGATGTACACCTACTACTACGCACCAAAGTGTCCCAGGATCGAAAAAAGTTCGCGACCCGGATCAAATTTTCAAAAATAACTCGAACTTACTGTTTTACCTGACAGGTGCGCACGCAACGCATCTTGTTTCCTATTCGATGCTTAACGGTGGTCCTTGGTTCGTGGGCAAAAATTTTCGCCAAAATCCGGGAAAAAACTTCGTCGCCGAACCTTGGTCACCACAGAACCTACGCAAGCTCGCCAGCTTACGGCCCAACCAGCCCCGCCGAAGATTGGGTTCAATTCCTGCAACCCTCCCGGTCGATTTACCTGTAACGGTCGTTTCTCGACGGCCTATTAAAGGTGACGTTCTGAGACTGCGTCGCCACCGGTTGTATACGTACTTTTCCGATCTTCCTTCGGACGGGAGTCCATTCTTTATGCGTTTCGGAATTCGCCATTGTCTTTCGATGCTAGCAGCCCTGTTGGCCGTTTCGTCGTTATCGTCTTCGAGTTCAAGCTCGATCTGCCGCGCTGACGACGACACGAAAGCCGCGACGTATCTCTTGCGCTGCGGCAAGGGGCCGGGTCAAATCAATCAAGTCAACATCGAAATCGAAGTCGGCGGCGACCTCAAGCTGCAAGAAAACGGGAAGACTGGCACCGCACCCATGAGCGTCGTCGGTCAAGTTCGGTACGAAGAAAAACTGCTCGAAGCCGATCCCAAACTCCTTACCAATCGCTCGTCGATTCGATATTACTCTTCCGCGCAGGCCACCCTCAAGATCAACAAGGACGTCCTCAAGCCCGAGCTTCGCGACGAGCGACGCCTGATCGCGGCGAGCGTTCTTGCCGGACAGCCCACGCTGTTTTCACCCAAGGGACCACTGACGGGCGACGAGCTCGACCTCGTCGAACTTCCCGGCAATTCGCTCTTTCTCGATTTACTGCTTCCGGACAAAGAAGTCAAAATCGGCGAATCGTGGAAACACCCCGACAACCTGATTGCGGCCCTGTTGGGCGTCGATTCAATTCAGGAGAACGAGCTTGCTAGCACTCTGACCGACGTGAAAAATGATATCGCGATCATCGGTTTGACGGGCAAGGCCAAAGGCAAAATCCACGGTGTCGCGACCGAACTTGAACTCCGCGCGAAGTATCATTTCAATCTAAAAGACCAGCAAGTTTCTGGATTCGCCCTCGCCGTTCGCGAAAATCGCGAGGTCGGTTTGATTGGGCCGGGACTCGATGTGACCGCCCGACTAAAGGTCGAACGGTCGCCACTCAGCGAATCAACCAAACTTTCCGACGACGCCCTGGCCGGGATCAGCCTGAAAGCCAAACCGGAACTGACGGCCGTCAAGTTCGAGTCGCTGCGCGGCGGTTTTCGCCTGACGCATGATCGCCTGTGGCATCCCATGAATGTCGAAGGAGCAACGCTCGTCCTGCGGCGGATGGAGCGGAGCGACATCGTCGCTCAATGCAATGTCTCTTCCTTGGCGAAACTCACGGCAGGCAAGCACGACAATCTGACCGACTTTCAAGCCGATGTGCGGACCGCGTTGGGTCAAAATTTCGAGACCTTCCAGGATGCCAGCGAATCGACCAACCCACAGGGCTTTGTCGTCCTGCGGGCGTTCGCTCGTGGAAAAGTGCAAGACATTCCCATCGAGTGGCGTTATTATCTCGTCGGTGATTCCAAGACGGGCCGCCGAATGGCGTTCGCCTTCACGCTCGAAGAATCGTTGATCGACCGCCTCGGCACCGCCGACCGCGACCTCCTCGACCAAGTCGAACTCTTTGAACCGACGGTCTCCACTGCGGCCAAGCCCGACGATAAGGCAGCAGCCCAAGCGACGAAGTAGCATCGCAGCACTTTCGCGGTGCATTCTCGACCATCGTAGGGCTGTGTCACGGTTTAATTTTGAGTTCGTGACAAAACGCCGAATTGCGAACGTCGCGGATGAAAAGTGGGGTTGGTTCGCATGTTGGTTTCCACGAAGAAACATGTGGAAATTGGGGCGTTGAAAACGCGAAGAGAAAAAGCTGCCGATTCGGAATTGATAGAAAGATTTGCCCGGATTACCGGCGATTTTGCCCGGTTTCTGACCCAGGAGCATCGTCCTGTGGTGTTCGCATTATAGCCGATTGAGAGCGTTTTGTCGCGGGTTAAAATTGGGCCATTTTGCTGACGGCAAGAGTCGTTGTGAGCGACGTTATTTCGCGATTGGGAAGATTCGAGGCGACACTTAACACTACAGCGCACCTTGCCTAGTTATGGAGGGGCACAGCGCAGGGCGATTGCGCCATGCTGCGTAGTTTGGCATAATTGGGCAATCGCGAAGTGACGAAGCACGAGATGGACTCGTGATGGCACGATTCGCGTTTGGCCAGGAGGAATGCCATGTCTCAAAAAGTGTGCGCTCAAATCAAGGGTCACTTCGTCGACTTGACGGATCCGCGTCGTCGCGAGGTCACGTATCCGCTCGTCAACGTGATCACGATGGCGTTGTGCGCCGTACTCTGCGGCGCGGA
>JAYUFG010000111.1:0-6706 GCA_043738845.1 Planctomycetaceae bacterium | reverse complement strand
GCCTAAATTTCTCAAGCTGTGTTGCTAGCAGTGGATTTTTTCATCTTCCGAAACGAAAAACCCCGGAAAACAAGCCATTTAACGTGCGATTGCCCTGCTGTACTCATTGATAGTCGCATGCGACGTTGGAGATATAGAGTGTCGCTCCTGTCCGACAACACGGCAATCGTCTAATGCTCGATTGCGCTGCACCGTTGGGACAATATCCTTTTTTTCCGTGCGGAAGTTCATTGCTACGCAGCACGCCAGAATGTACGTGAAGAGTAGTACCCACCACGCCATGACCAACATCGTGCGACGGGCGGGGAGCCACGCCGAGCAGGCCAGCGTCACGCAGGATGCGATGCCCGTCGCAAAAGCCATTGCCGCCGGTGACATCCACTGAAATCCGGTGAACACTACCCCAGCAAAGGTCATCAGCCCAAATAGTTCTCGCAGCGAAAATTGCAATTCGGGATTGATCGGCGGTTTAGGTTTTTGATCGGCGGCGAGCGGCAAGATAAAGTGGTCTTTGAGCGGCGACACGGGATCCGGCGCACGGAGCTTAAACTCGCCGTCGGAATTCGCATTGGGCTCCATCTCACTCCCACCCTTATTTCCAAATCCGGAAGACGGCGAAGACGCACGTCACCAAGGAATTGGACCGACATAGCTTCCCGATTTTACTTTGCTTTCGACACGGTGCTGGGCGATCCTTCCACGCTCCACCACCCGCAAGCGGGTACCCGGTCGCGGCTAACCGAACTATTGCCATCCGATCTTATTTCTTCTCCACGATCCAGATATTGCGAAACCGGATGGGATTGCCGTGATCTTGCAAATGGAGCGGGCCGGGTTCTGGACCTTCCATCACGGGCGAGGCCCGCGTGGCACGGGAAATCTCTACGTTGTCTTGCACCAGGACGCCATTGTGCTTGACCGTAATCCGGGCGTTTTCGGTTTTCTTGCCAGCGGCGTCGTACTTGGCGGCGGTGAAGTCGATGTCGTAAGTTTGCCACGCGAGGGGCGGATAGCACATATTGACGAGCGGGGCGTGAAGTTCGTAAATCGCGCCACACTCGTTGTTCTCCCCCTTGAGACCGAACGAATCGAGAACTTGCGTTTCGTAGCGACCTTGTAAATAGACGCCGCTGTTCGCGCGACCCTGTCCTCGATCATGGGGCATGTAGGGCAAACGAAACTCGACATGCAGCGTGCAGTTCTGATACTTCAAATTGCTGTCGGCGCGAGGGACGAGCAGACCGTCTTCGACTTTGCCCTTGCCGCCGTTGAACTTGTCGCCCGACTTACCGTCGAACAGGACAATTGCCCCTTCGGGCGGTTTTGCTCCGATGGTCGGGCTTTGGCGTTCAACTTTTTTGAATTCGCCCAGTGTTTTTCCGTTGGGGCCATTCACGGACAAAACGCTGTTTTTGATCGTGCCGAATTCACCTTGCTTGGAAGTGAGGACCACAGCACCGTCCTTCAGTTCGCCGTCGCCGTCGTTCTTGTCGTTGCGAACGCCACCATCGCCGGGTAAACCGTCTTTGTAGGCGACGGCGTGAAATTTTCCGTCGCCGAGTGCGATGACTTGCACGCCGAATTTTTTGGGACCAGATGCTCCGTTCATTTCGCCGACGTATTCACCTTGGAAGGCGAAATCGGCGTCGGCTTTGGCCGGATCTGTGACGGGTGCGACCTTCTCTGCAAACGAGCGAGAAGCAAATTGAGCGGGGAGAAAACCAGTGAGCAAAACGGTCAGGAATAGCGAGCGGATCATGGGGAAACTCCAGGAGGGGTTGGTGGCTACGGGGATCCCGTCATTGTGCGCGACGGGAAAGAGGGAAGCAAGAGTCTGGGGGTGAAAGCACGAAGTTCGAAGTACGAAATCCGAAACAAATCGGAAAGGGGGAACTGTCGTTGTATCGGTTTCACCTCGCTCCGCTGCGCGTCGCGGCTAACCGAACTATCGCAATACCGGGAAGTTAATTCGAGCCAAAACCTTAGTGGGAGAGTAGCCAGGGTTCGACGACGTTCTCCAATTGGTCGATCACGCCGGAATAAATATGGTCGGCACCTGCGATGGTTTGCACCGTGATTGTCGAGGCGGCGTGAGCCAATTGGGCGATCGCGTCGGGCAAGCCTTGAAAGGCAACTTCCTTCGCGACTTCGAGACCACCATAGGAAACGAGAGTCGGAACATGGACGCGCGGCAGAAGTTTCAAAATATCGAAATCGTCCGATCTGCCATACTTTTCCAGATAGCCAGCGGCAGAAATGAGATAGGGCATTGGAAACGTCACTTCGAGCAGGGTGTTCGGCTCGCCTGCGGCGACGAGCATTTCGGCGCGGCGAAACGTGTCGAGAAACTCGTTCTTTCTGCTCGACTGCAAAAAAACCGCGTGCGAAAGTCTTGGCGGGGAAACGGCAATGACGCCCGACACCAAAGAATGAGGTTGTGTCGCCTGCGTGTAGATCGACTTCAAGGCACCGGAACTGTGACCGAAAAGTAGAATGCGCGAATGGCCACGTGCCGCGAACAGATCACACCAGGCTCGAACATCGAGCGGACTTTCGCGAAAGGATTCGAACGCGGCACCTTGTCGGCGGCGACGTTGATTTGCAATCGCCATCGACACGCCGTCATGCCCTCGGGTGTTGGCCCAAACGACCGAGAGGCCATTTTTCAACCAGCGGGGCGTCAGCGTTTGAAAGAGCGATGACGAATAAAAGTTGCTGCCTGTTCCGTGGAAGCAAACGAGGGCGTCACCCCGCGAACGTGGGTCAAGTGGCTTGGTCGCGGGGTGCATGACGCCGTCGAGCCGCAAACCGTCGGCGGCGGAAACGTGGACGAGATCAACGAGCATGGGGATATGATCGATTGAGGGAAATGACGAATGTCGAAGTCCCAATGACCAATGAAAGACGCGCGCTGCGATGTCAAATTCCAATGAGCAACACGAAGCTACTTCGGCAGGAGGGCAGCTAGGTCGGGATGGGGACGGGCAATCACGTCGGCCAGGATTAACTTGCCGCCGAGCCGTTCAACGGCTGCCTTGCCCGTCGCGATGGCCGATTGAACGGCGGCGACATCGCCCCGGATGATGATGGTCACATAGGCGGCCCCAATTTTCTCTTTGCCAACGAGCGTCACGGCGGCACTTTTGAGCATCTCGTCGGTCGCATGGAGCGAGGCCACGAGACCTTGCGTTTCGAGCAGACCAATCGCATCAGAATTTGACATGGGTTCCTCTTTCGGCACACGGTTGTCGTACAAACCCAACATCGGGTTATAGACGGGTGGTTGATTGGCAAGTTGTAAAGTCTCGTTCAAAGGTCCGGCCATCACGACGAGCGACGCTTCCGCTCCCATTAGTTTGGCGAGGGCTAAACCTTGCTCGCCCGCCTCACGAACGTCGGCCGCCGATCCGACCATTTTGATACACTGTCCGGCAGCGTCGGCACTTTCGATCCCCAAAATTTTGACCCGCCCCGACTTCACGCAGCGATCGGCCACGAGAAACGCGGGTGCCAAATTGGCGACTTCAAGTAATGCCAGACTGGTCATGGTGTAGTGCGACAACGAACTGCCGCAGTGGGCGAACGGGAAGATCTAAAACAGATTCTCTCCAGTATAACCTGAGAACCGGCAATTTCGATGCGGGAGAATCGTCCAAATGCGGAATTTACAGGGCAAATCGTTCCGTTTTTCCCAGCATTTTTCATGTCAAGGAGACTGAAATCTTGTTGAAATAGGGTGTCAACGGGTACGATATGGGGAGGTTGTGAATGCGTTTCTACCGAGCTGCTCAGGAGGTTTCGCCATGAGTCATGGAAATGGGTCGGTCGTTTTGCCACTAACTCCAAAATCATTAACATGCGCGTTCATGCGACGGACGGTTATGTCCCGCGTGGCGTTGCAGGCATCTCTGGTCGTTGCAACTTTGCTGGTTGCGCCGCTGTTGGCTCCATCGTCCGCTTGGGCCGTATCGCCCGCTGTGCAAAAGCTCACGGAGAAAGGCCTCGTCAAGAAGAATAGTTTTTGGCTGTTGGCGGACGAAACGAAAGCCTTGGAGACCGAGAAGACATTCAAAGACGTTGAGAAGAAATGTCGCGACGCGCAAACAGCTTTTGACGAAGCGGTACGAGTCGGCAAAATGGCCAAAGAGCAGTTCGATAAGTCCAAAAAGGAACTCGAACAGATCAAGACGCTCCTCAGCGCGGGCAATATGAAACCCGACCAGCAAAATCGGCTGATCACGGAAAACAACAATCGAGTCATGCTCTTGGACAAGCTGCCATCGCAAATGGTCGACATCAGCGTTCCAACCGAGAATGCGATGTTTCGCAAAATCGCGGCTGACTTAAGTGCGGCGAGGTTTGAACTTCTGAACGCACTACTGTTCCTGCAAGAGAAGGAACCACTGTTTGAGGAGAAGTATCAAGCCCTCCGCGAGGACGAAGAGGTTTCCGCTGCGTTGAAAGAACTTGGCAATGGAAATCGCTTAGGCCCGACGCGAAATTACAAAAAAGAACCGGCCAAGACAACGACCGCTGAGAAACTGGTCTTCACCGACACCCTCCCCATGTACCGTGGAAAAATGGGGATTGTTTTCGACGCCGTGCTAAATGAGAAGACGCTGCTTCCCATTGGTGACGGAAGGGCGAACGATTACATGATGATCCCGACGTCGGTCATCGAAGGAGCCGGACAAAAAATTGCCGCTGATGCCCAAGAGATTTCGCTTTCCAACGGACAGCAAACCTTGAAATGTCGGCTAGCGAAACTCGATTCTTTGCGGCTGGGAAAATATGTCCTCAAAGATGTGGAAGTGATCGCCCTGCCGCCGGAGGCCGTCGGAATCCCAGTGGGAATTGGGCGAAAGACAATGGCCGACTATGAAGTCAACACTGAGCCACGTGATTGCAAGGTGGTGATCAAATCCAAAGTGGATGCTGACAAGGACCGAGACAAGGACAAGGATAAAAAAGGCCCGTCAAAATCGGTCGGTCCAGTGCCGACAATTAAGTGATTTTGCGACGCTTGAACGAGACGAATATGGCGTGGCGAAACACTTGATACCGTCGTTCATCGCCGAGTGACTGGTTTTTGCTTACATCGTCCGTTTAAGTGCCTTGTCCGAGATGTCTTTGCGGCACCAGCCGCCGTCCCAGCGGATTTGCTTGACGGCGGTATAGGCTTGTAACTTGGCGTTGGAAATTGAATCGCCCAGGGCCGTCACGCCCAGTACACGGCCGCCGTTCGTCACGACCCGACCATCGACCGTTGCTGTGCCAGCATGAAACACTTTCACGTCGGGAATTTTGGCGGCCTCTTCCAGACCGCGAATGGGACGGCCGATCTCGTACTTGCCGGGATAACCTTCGCTCGCCATCACCACGCAAACGGCCGGGCGAGGATCCCAAACCGGCGGAGTGATTCCGTCTAGGTTGCCATCGACCGTTCCCTCGATCAAATCCATCACGTCAGATTGCAAACGCATCAACAGCGGTTGACATTCTGGATCGCCAAACCGGGCGTTGAACTCCAGCACTTTGATCCCTTGGTTCGTTAGCATGAGTCCGGCGTACAGCACACCGCGAAACGGTCGCCGCGAACGCTTCATGGCGTGAACGGTCGGGACTAAAACCTTGGCCTCAATCTCGCGAAGAATGTCATCGGTGATAAGAGGGGCAGGACAGTACGCTCCCATTCCGCCCGTGTTCGGACCGGAATCGCCATCGAAGGCCGCCTTATGATCCTGGGCCGGGGGCAAAGTTACTATCGTACGGCCGTCCGTGATGGCGAGGACACTCGCTTCTTCACCATCGAGCCGTTCTTCAATCACGATTTGGTTGCCTGCGGCACCGAACTCTTTGTCGCGGGCGATTCGGTTCACCGCGTCGATCGCCTCGGCCCTGTTCTTGCAAACGAAGACCCCTTTGCCCGACGCGAGTCCGTCCGCTTTCACGACGGCTCTGGAATCGTCGCGGCCGTTCAAAAAGAGCAACGCCCGATTGATGTCTCGAAAGACTTGATAGTCGGCGGTCGGCACATCGGCGTGACGGAGCAGGTTTTTGCAAAAGACTTTGCTCGCCTCCAACTCGGCGGCGGCCTTCGACGGACCAAAGACCCTCAGCTTTTCCTTTTGAAACGCATCGACAATTCCGAGGGACAGGGGAGCCTCTGGCCCGACAACGGTGAGGCCGATCTGATTTTGCTTCACGAATTTGATAAGCTTGGCGAAATCGGTCGTGGGGAGATCGACGTTTTCAGCATCGAGAGCCGTTCCGGCGTTGCCCGGGGCAACGTAGACCTTTTCGACCCGTGAACTTTGCGAAATTTTCCAGGCCAAGGCGTGCTCTCGCCCACCGTTGCCAACAATCAAAACTTTCATCGAACAACCTTAATGACGGAAAAAGCGACGTCCTAGACGCCGCTATGTGTTTCGGAAATGTTCTCCGATTGTCGGCAATTTTGTGCGTTTCATCAAGCCACCCGTCAGGCCTCAACAAAACGGTTCCATAGCAACTCTCGATTCGTAGGGTGGCCATTCGCAAAATGGCCCATTTTTACGGCCACCATCGGGTAGAGTCGGGAAGTAGAAAGGATCGCAATGCTTGGCGGTGTCGGATCGCCAAGCAGACGGATTGTTCGTCGGACATATCTTCGAGGGAAGTCTTGGACCGAAATAACTTCCCGCTTGTGACACGGTCCTGAACGGTT
>JAYUFG010000110.1:0-2546 GCA_043738845.1 Planctomycetaceae bacterium | reverse complement strand
CCGAAAAGTGAGTGAGGAAAGTGCGGGAGGAAATAAGTCGTGCTTCCTCACTGACGTTTCGGGTTGGTGGGGGAAATTCCGCGAGGGGGTCGATTTTCGTTGCATACCGCGAGTTATTGCGTTTTTACTGGGGGGCCCCGGCGGGTAGCGCGCAATAAATCGGACTTATTGCGTGCGGCGTTTTCCTAAATGCGAAAAACTCCGAGCGTTTCTTTCATGTTCGTAATGCGGGAAGCAATAATTCTCGAATTATTGGCACAGCGAGTGACCCGAGGCACGTTTATTCGCCGCTCGCTTGTCCCGCCGACGTTCCTATTCGAGTCGCGGCTAACCGGGAAGATCAACGCACGACCGACACATTATACCCGACGAAGGGCGATTTGTCGGGGGTTAAAATTGGGCCATTTTGGGAGTTACGAAAGGGCCGAATAGGACTGATGTCTTGGGTCATGCTACCGGTTTGTGTTAGAATGAGGGGGACAGGAGATCAAAGCAATGACAACCGTTTCCTTCCAATTGCCTGACGATATTGAACAGCAACTTCGCCATGCGTTCGGCGATGTAAACGCCGTCGCGAAAGAGGCGGCCCTGGTGGAGCTCTATCGACAGGGACAACTCTCGCACGGAAAGTTGGCGGAAAGCTTGGAGCTGTCGCGATACGAAACCGATGCCGTACTCAAACAACACCATGTGGTTGAGGACTTATTGACTCGCGACGAATTCGAGTCTCAGATCAACCATCTGCGTAATTCCCTGGGCCAATGATCGTCGTATCTGATACGTCGCCGTTGAATTATCTGATCCTGATTGGGCAGGTCGAAATACTGCCGATTCTTTTCAGCCGGGTGGTGGCCCTCCGTCGGTGCTGGACGAAATGCGACAGCGAGGAACACCGAAAGTGGTTTCCACCTGGGCATCGCACCTGCCCACATGGTTGGAAGTTATCGCGCCGACGACGGTCGATACTTCGTTGCGGCTTGATGTGGGCGAAACCGATGCGATTGGTCTGGCGCGGGAATTGAAGGCCGATCTGTTGTTGCTTGATGAACGCAAGGCATCTGCGGTAGCACGTCAACTGGGTTTGCAGGTCACGGGTACGTTGAGCGTGTTGAGTTTGGCAGCGGAAAAACTTCTGCTCGAATTGCCCGCCGCGATAAAAGCCTTGCGACAAACGAATTTTCGTGGCCCGGTCGAAATCATGGAGGAGATGTTGAAGCAAGACGAGCTGCGACGAACAGGTCGAAAACCCTGACCGTCGTAAGAACTTATTGGAAGGGGAACGTGAGCGATTTTTTGGAGTGAGGGCGTTGATCCAGTGGATTGACCGCCGTCCGCTGCCGACCTCGTAGAATCGTACTGCGTCAACGTATACCCGCCTTCTTGGCCGCACTGGGGTCAATGTTATTGATCGCGGCACGAACCAATCTGCGAACATCTTCATCGCTGTCATTGAGCGCGTTAAGTAAGGCTGGTAATTCGGACGCCGCATTCTTACCCATCGTGGCCAGTACATACGCAGCCGACTTGCGGACGTCGGGGTCAACGTCTTTTAGAGTTTTCGTAATTGCCTGTAAATCGGACTGAATGTCGGGACCAAGATCACCCACCGAGTGAACCGCCGCAGCACGAACCTCCGCATCCGGGTCGGCAAATTTTTCGCGGATCGCGGTTATGGCTGGCTTTTTATCAACCGAGATATCCCGCAGGGCCCAAATGGCGGATGAACGAACACTCGCGTCTGGGTCGCGGAGTGCTTGAGTCACTTTTGGGACAGCGTCGGATGCGACAGTACCCATCTGGGAAAGTGATTTCAAAACCTCCTGGCGAACGTCGGAATCTTCATCTTTCAGCAGGGGCAACAGGGCGGGTATTGCGGACTTTGACTTGTCGTGAAACGACCCAATCATGGTTAGTACCCGACAACGAACTCTGGCACTTTTGCTCTTCAACCGCTCCGTGAGGGCAGGTAAGGCATCTATGCCCGCCTGCTTAAAAAAGTCTTCTGGAGTTATAGGTTCTTGTTCATCATCGGGAAAACTATCACCGACGATGATTTCTATCGCTGCCTTATGCTTTTCAATCTTCCAAAGTCCGTAGGCAGCCATAGACCGAACGCTTTGTTCCTTGTCCTTTAGCAATGGGAACAATGTTGCCACCGCGTCCTTTGCGGGGGGGCCAACTTGACCAATCGAGAACGCGGCGGACGAGCGAAAATCGGGATCCGAATCCTTCAGATTGTCAACGATCAACGGCACTAATTGTCGAGCCGCACTGCCTAAACCCGCAGTACCACGAAGTGCGGCCAATCGGACGTCGTCATCCTTGGCCTTCAGTCCGTTTGAAAACGTGGCGAGTACGTTCGCGGCGGTTGATTTGGTATTTCCCAGTGCAAAGTACGCATACTTCCACACATTTTGATCCGGATCGCGAGTCGCAATGATTAAATCGTCCGCAGCATCTTGGCCTTGACCGTCTGGCAGGTTGTCAAGAATCAACACGGTTGCGAATCGCACATCCGCCCGTTTGTCTTTCAGCAGCGGTTTAAT
>JAYUFG010000109.1:0-17833 GCA_043738845.1 Planctomycetaceae bacterium | reverse complement strand
ATCGCTAGTAATCGCGGGTCAGCATACCGCGGTGAATGTGTTCCTGAGCCTTGTACACACCGCCCGTCAAGCCACGAAAGTGGGGGGTATCCGAAGTCGCCGAGCTAACCCGCAAGGGAAGCAAGCGCCGAAGATAAACTCCGCGATTGGGACTAAGTCGTAACAAGGTAGCCGTAGGGGAACCTGCGGCTGGATCACCTCCTTTCTAAGGATTTCTGTTTCCAGTTGGGAAACCACTCACGTGGATAACCACTGGAAATACACCATGGGGACAGTCCTTATGCCAATGGCCAAAGAGGTCGTATTAGTTTGATCGGTTTACCGATTTGACGAGATATAAACTACCGAATGCTTTGATAGTCCCTTCCGGACTTAGCCAGACCGGAAGGGACTTTTTTGCGCGCCCCCACAAAATTGATCGTGCGGTGTCTTACTTTTCCCGCTCAGAAACCGGCTAATCTTTCATGACAGATTTTTCGATGATTCTGGAAGCCGCCGCAGGGATTCCGCTATCAAATCAAGTTTCATGAGCCGTTCGGATGGATATTTCCATCCCCGGCCGATAATCACGGCAGACTTTCGTTCTCGTTCGATAGCATTCAAAGCAAGTTCCCGCGTCTCACTGTCACAACATCCCCGTAGTTTTACGGCGGCAAAGGCCGCAGCGATCATTGCCTCATCGGTGACACTAATCGCGATCGGGTCTTTCTCGAACAGCAACTGGACTTGGCCTTCGTCTACCGTATGAACGTCAATCAGTGCCAAGTCCCATCGACGAAGTAGGTTGCGAGCCATCTCATGAGCAGGGTGGTGCGGGTGCCTCCTGTTCCACTTCTTGAATTCGCTCAACAGGTCGGCCCCCGTGTCGTTACCGTGGGGCGAATAGTCGCTCGATAAGTCCCAAAAGAAGGGATCATTGAGTAGAGTTCGAGCCATTGGGTGATACTGTTCCCATTCGATGCCGAGGCGGTCCCAGGGGTCCATCGCCGCCCTGCGTTCCTTATCCTTAGTGTCTAGTAAATCTTTCATCTTTCGCAGGTCGTCGTCGCATTGCGGAGCAGCGGCGATCAAAGCAGAAATATCTCTGTGAAACCGCGAAAGGTCGAAGTCATCGGACTTTTTCAAGTGAGTGTCGATGAGGTGGAACTTCTCCGCAACTTCTCGAAGCACTTGCGAAAACGTCTCGATGGAGGGAAAGCCATATCGCTTGAGAAACGTCGCATCTGTTACCACCGTTTCATACTGGAGAGTTAGCCGGGCTTTTTTGCGGTAAAACTTCACAAGTGGCAGAGCGGGTAGGCTGGTCGAATGAAAGTCGTCATACATTTTTTGAAGACTTGGATGAGGGATTACTCCACCACGAAAGCAGACTGTGATTTCGATTGCAGTTATTGCCGATCCGTACTCGTTGATTCCGCTTTGGAGGAATTCCCCCGCCAAAGAGTACAACGTGTTCCCGCCAAAGGTATTAAAACTGCTACACGTCACGCCTAAATTCATATTCACTCTCCAAGTCGCATTGTCAAAATATTACGTCATGAATCGCAGTTAGGTAGGCCAAGCCAGCGGCGTGATAATCACACCAAGCTGAACACTCTCGTTATCTTGAATGCGAAGCTGTTTTTGGCGAGATTAGAGTTGCCCATTGAGAATAAACACCAAGGGAGCCGCACAGTGGACTTCAAAGGTTACGAGCAATGGCCCCGTGAACGCGATCCTCTATAACTCACCACGCGATTCACCCGCACCTTCCGGCAAAGTGAACGTCACCAATTCCAACCGAAAGACGACAATTTTCAATGCGTCGCTTCGAACGCACGCCTCTCCGCAGACGTGGCGACTAGGAGAACGCCTCACCAAAAATTTCTCGACATCTCGATGTGTCGTGAAAGCCTATTGATCCAAACGGAAAGACTATTCGTACTGCAACGCCGTGGAGAGTTCAATACGGGCGGCTCGTTCGGCGGGAAACATCGCCGCCAGCAACACGATCAATAGGCCCACGAAGAAACTTCCGAAGACCATGAAGGGATGCCACTCCATCACCACCGGATGACCCAGCAGCGGCAACATGCTCAAGTTGATCAAATACGAAACGACCAAGCCCGCCAAGATTCCGGGAGTGAGTCCCAATAGACCGATCATGGCCGCTTGCGACAAGATCAGCCGGCGAACTTGCGACCGGGTCATGGCGACGATCCGGAGCAGACCCAACTCGCGAGTTTGTTCCAGCACGTTCATCGTAAGTGTGTTGACCACACCGAACGCGGCGACGACGAAACCGAGAACCAAGATCAACCATTGGCCCCCGACAGCACCGGTCAGGTATCCGTCGATCATATCGGTGATTTCGCGGAGCGATTGGAAAATGAGGTGGCGGTCCTTGGCGAGGGCTTCGACCTCTTTGGCGACGGCCGCCGATTCGCCCGGCTTACAATTGATCGCAAAGGCGGCGACGCCGTTAAACGAGAAGTATTTCTGCGCCGTTTTTTGGTGCATGTAGATCACGGTTCCGCCCGCCGTGTACTCATTCGAGAGGGACGCGATATGAAAGGGACGCGGGCCACCGTTGGTCATCAGCGTTGCGTCGTCGCCCGTTTTCAGTCCGGTCCGTTCGGCGACTACGGTTCCCATGACGATTTCGCCCGCCTCGAGATTTTTGAGGGTCTTATTGGGGTCACCATCGACCAGATTGAGATTTGCTTTATCGCCGAGAACGAAATAGCGTGTGGCCAGTGTGATTTGCTTTTTATTTTCCTGACCATCGGCGGTACGATATAGCAAATTGATATTGGTAAATCGAGCTTCGTCGAATTTGGCGATTCCCGGGATCGCTTCAAGCGATTTTCGCATTCCGTCTTCGTCAGGGATGGGCTTGGTTTCGCCGGTGCCGCTGGGAATGCCAGCCCGCACGAACAGGTCGCCAACGATTGTGTTTCGATACCAGCTTTTGACGTCGCGAATACTATCGACGATTCCGCTCCCCATGCCCATTCCCATGGCCAAGGCGATGAACAGCACGCCGACGGTGAGGGCGGTTCGCGTGCGGCGGCGTAAAAGTTGTCCCGCCGCGAGGGGTGTCGTGATTCCCATAATCGGCGTCATCACGATGGTGGCCACACGACACAGCGGTTTTAACGCGAGCGGCATCAATAGAACCAAGCCAATCAGCATGAGCATGGCACTGGTGATCGCGAAATAAACAGGTAGCCAACCCTTCAAGCAGGCGAATAGTTCGCTCCCGCCGACGAGTAGGAAACCTAAGCCCGCCGTCGGCCAGATCGGCGGCAAGTCGCGCGGTGTAGTCGTGCCGTCCGCCCGCTTGCCTCGCGAGAAAATCATTTGGAAAATTTGGACGAACAGATCACGGATGGAGGCGAAGAAGGGCGTGTCGGCCTGACGGTCTTCGCGCGATAGGGCACCCATCCCTTCCAGCGGAGAGAGTCGTCCCGCTTTTCGCGCCGGAACGTAAGTCCCCAACAGCGACATCCCCAAACCGAAGGCTGGGCCAAGAATGAACGGCCAGGGCGTAATGATGATCGACGGCAATGCCGATTGCATGACCCCTTCCATCGCTCGCGTCAGAAAATACGCGCCGACAAAACCGAGGCCAATCCCGAGAATTGTCCCAATCGTGCCCATCAGCAAACCTTCGCCCAGCAAGAGCCAGATAATCTGACTTCGAGTGGCACCGATGGCGCGCAAAATGGACAACTGTCGGCGACGTTCGCCCACATTCATGAGGAATGTATTCAAAATAATAAACGTCGCCAAGACGAAGGAAGCAGCCGTGGCGAAGTGCAAACCTTGCTCGGTGGGCAGGATCGCTTCTTCCGCCTGTTTCGTACTTGTCCCGGCCCGATCGACCTTAAAACGCTCGGACATGAACGCACTGACAACATCTTGCAATTCGTTGTTGATCGGCTCGGCGTCATCCTTACTGAGTCTCTGCGGATCAATCGCCCCGATTTCGCGTTGAATATCCTTAGTGATTTGCACGGCCGAATCGCGGGAAAACTCGTCGCTCGCGACGGTTTTGATGATCGTCGCGGTGAGCTTCTCGGTCAGTTCGTCGGCCAACGCTTTTTCACTTGGGTGGTTCAAAATGTCGTGGACCGTTTTGTCGATCGAGGCGGGCAAGTCCTCTCGCAATTGTTTCAAGAAACGAGCATCCAACCGACGTTGAATCTCGCGTTCGATTTTTTCGATCGGCGTTTTGCTATCGGTGATGAGGTGGATAAAGTTGATCTTGCCAGGTTGTTTTAGAAACTTTGGGCCGCGGACGCTTTCGAGGGAGAAAAATGCGACGCCGCCCAGGGAGGTGGCGACTGCGCCCCCTTCCTTCGGCTTGACCAAACCGATGATCGGCGCGTCCCACTCGACGACCTTGCCCGATGTTCGAGTTTGAACATGGATCGAATCGCCAATGTTGACGCCCAGGCTGGCCGCACTGCTCGCATCGAGGACGCAGCCGGGCTGATTGGGTTCAAAATACGCACCCGCCATTAGAGTGTAGACGCGAACTTGCGAATCCAGTTTGGGGTCGATGCCGATCAGACGGAGGGCTTTTTTATCCTCCTTTTCTTTCTTGCTGGGTACCCCGGCTGCCGCCGAATTGGGCACCCAGGTTTCCGCGTCGGCCTGCATGCTCGGAACGGCCGCGACAACCCCGGCAATTTTATCCAGTGCGGGAGAATCTTTTTCGGCCGGACGTCCGTTAATATCTGCCAATATCGCTTCGTCAAAGTTTTCGCCACTGACGGAGGTCACGATGAGCGACGCCTTGCCCGCCACCAACTCAAACATGTTTTTGAACGCGCTGCGGGTGGTCGAGGTCGCCATTGAGACCGACACGACCGCCGCCACACCGATCACGATGCTCAAAATAGTCAGCACCGCGCGACCGGGCCGGTTGCCCACCTCACGTGCAGTAAGATGCCACAGGTTCATCGCTTGTTCTCCACGAGGTCTTCACGACCCGTGCGGGCGTAGACTTGCTCCTCTTCACTTTCGACCATCCCGTCGTTCAAGCGGACGAGACGGTCAGCCTGCGCGGCGACGTCAGAATCGTGCGTGACCATGACGATGGTGTAACCTTGGTCGGCGACCAAACGCCGCAAGAGCTTCATAACCTGTTGGCCGTTTGCGCTGTCGAGATTTCCGGTCGGTTCGTCGGCGAGAATCAAAGACGGATTGATCGCCAGGGCGCGAGCGACGGCAACCCTTTGCTGTT
Organism: Planctomycetaceae bacterium; assembly: GCA_043738845.1. Classification (GTDB taxonomy): domain Bacteria; phylum Planctomycetota; class Planctomycetia; order Pirellulales; family DASRSE01; genus DASRSE01. The sequence continues at coordinate 12,600 of JAYUFG010000109.1, read as the reverse complement.
CTCCGCCCGACATGGTGCTGGGGATATGAGTGGAACGATGCGCGACGCCAACCTGTCCGAGCCAGTTTTGGGCACGCATTTTCGCTTCAGACGCAGGGCAACCATCTAGAATGAGGGGCAGCGAGACATTTTCCTCAGCGGTCAGCGTGGGGAGCAGGTTGAACGACTGAAAGATAAAGCCGATCTTTCTTCGCCGCATGAGGGTCCGCTGATCGTCATTGAGCGTGGCGATATCGACTTCATCGAGTAACACCTGACCGCTTGAGGGAACCTCGACGCCACCCAAAATGTGCAGCAGGGTACTCTTACCGGAGCCGGACTTACCCATGATGGCGACTAATTCACCTTTGGGGATTTTTAGGTCGATTCCTTTCAGCACAGCGAGCCGGGTCTCCCCGCCGCCGAATTCCTTGCGCAGGTTGCGCGCTTCAATTACAAACATCTGGAAATTCTCCTGGCTCCTTGCGTGACACCCACCCTCGCATGAACGGTCGAATTCGCGGCACGATCCCGGGCGAAATCACCCGGACGAAATCACCCGGACGATGCACGCGGATTCTTACTCCAGCGGGAATCCTCCGGCAAAACACCCCAACAAATCACTTCCGGCCGAGCTTCATTGCCGGACAGGAAGCAATCGGATCAACCATTCCCCATTCGATATGCTAGGTGGTGGGAAATCCATTCCAAGTATGACAAACACTGATTGTAAGTCGCGGGTCGAGTTCGCCGCGTTCATGGGGTCGGGAGTCCGTTTCGCGGTTGAGGTTAAGCCATTTACAAAGTCTTCGCCGCGAAATGGACTCCCGCCCCCTTGCTTCGCTGCCATTGAACGAACACCGCCGATGGTCTGATGTCCTGGATATGGATCCATCATAAAGAGTTGTGTAGTAGTACAATAACAGGTCTTTAGCACTGCCAAGCTATCAGTTTTTCGGGGGGGCGTCGATACCCAACACACCTCATATGGGTGGATGGCATGTTATCCAACGATCTATGTCGCTGGGGATGGCAAGTAAAATTCCCCCGTATTATGATGAGCGCACGTCAATTAACACCCGCCCGTCCCGTTTCTGCAATTCTCGTACAAAAATGGGTGATTTCATGCCCCGAATCTCCGCTTGTCGCCGTTTTGCTCGCCAAACAATTCTGCGGGTAGCCGCAATTGGAATTGTGCTGATGATTGGCAATGTCTTTGGGATCCTGGTGGCGCAGGCTGAAAACTGGCCCCAATGGCGCGGGCCTGACGGCAACAGTCGCAGTGCCGAGACAAACCTGCCGGTCATCTGGAATGAAAAGCAAGGGGTCGTTTGGAGGGCGACTCTGCCGGAGTGGGGCAACAGCACGCCCGCGATCTGGGGCGATGCCATTTTCCTCACCGCCCAAAAGGACGAGGAACTGTTGCTCTTCAAACTCAAAAAGACGTCGGGCGAAATCGAGTGGACTAAAACGGTCGGGCGTGGAACGGTTCACAGGATGCCGCTGCAAAAGAAAACCGACGCCGAGCGCCGCGAGCAGAAGTTTCATCAGTTGCAAAATTTCGCCAGCCCTTCGCCCGTCACCGATGGAAAAACGGTCGTCGTTCATTTTGGTAACGGAGACTTGGCCGCCTATGATTATTCGGGCAATCGACTGTGGGGCCACAACCTGCAAGAGGATTACGGTACCTATACGATCTGGTGGGGACATGCGAACAGCCCCGTCATCTTTGACAAGAGTGTCATTTCAGTCTGTATGCAGGACAACATTGCAGAAATCGCTGACAAGCCGACCGAAAGTTACGTTGTTGCCCACGACCTGACGACCGGCAAGGAGGTTTGGCGAACGCTCCGCATGACCGGTGCGAAGGCCGAAGAGTGTGACTCTTACACGACCCCTGTCTTTCGGCGAGTCGGTTTGCAGGGCGGTCTCAATGAACGGCTCGAAATGCTCATCATGGGCGGAAATCAAGTTGACGCCTACGACCCAACCAATGGCAAACAGCTTTGGTACCTGCCAAAGATCGTCGGCGGCCGCACCGTGGGTGGCCCGACGATTTGGAACGATCTCGTGTACGTCACGCAGGGCAAGAGTGGCCCGATGCTCGCTGTGAAGCTGGACGGAAATGTTGTGAAACTGGACGGCAACGCCGTTGAACGGGGACACGAGACGAGCATTGCTTGGCGCGATCCGTCGGGAACGCCAGACACGTGTTGCACTGTCACTTCGGGCGAGTTGCTGTTCGCGATGACCGACGGCGGTGTGGTGAAGTGTTTTGATGCTCGCACTGGAAATCTCAAATGGAAAGAGCGAGTGAAGGGGAATTATAAAGCCTCGCCGCTGGCTGCGGAGGGACGCATTTACTTTCTGAATACGCAAGGTCTTTGCACGGTGATCTCGGCGAGCGACCGCTTTGATCGCTTGGCGGAAAATCAACTCGACGACGATACGCTCGCCAGCCCGGCGATCTCCGACGGAAAGATATTCATTCGCGGGAAGAAATTTCTGTATAGCATTAGCAAACCGTAGAGAATTTCGATACGTTGCGTTATCCAACACTCGCTGAGAGGTTGTTACTTGATTGGGTGTCGCTCACCACTTCTCGCAAACCTTTGCCCTGGGATCTCATCGTGTTCGTCATCGGTCTTATTGGAGGCGTGGCGAGTGGCAAGAGTTGGGTCGCGGCCGAATTTCAGCGTTTGGGGGCGGTCGTACTTGACGCCGACCGAATGGGGCATGAAGTCCTGACCGAATCGGACATTCAAGCGGCCGTGCGAAACCGTTGGGGATCAGCGGTGTTTCATCCCTTGGGAGAGATTGATCGCGCGACCGTCGCGAGGATTGTCTTTGCTCCGCCGCCGAGTGGACCGCCCGAATTGGCGTTTTTAGAGGCGTTGACACATCCCCGGATTGCGGCCAAATTGCGGAACCAGATTGACCGCTTGAATGCCGAAAAATCAACGCCCGCCGTGATCCTGGATGCGCCGATCTTGTTAAAGGCAGGTTGGAATCGGTATTGCGATCAGGTTGTTTTCGTCGACGCGTCGCACGTGGTGCGGTTGGCCCGTGCGAAACAACGGGGTTGGACCGAAGAACAATTTTCCGCCCGAGAACAGGCCCAAGAATCACTTGACTACAAACGGTCGCAGGCGGGACTCGTGATCGACAATTCAGGAACGGCGGAAAACACGCGGCAACAAGTGGCAACAATTTGGCGGGAATTGGCGAAGTGATCGTATCGGCAAGTGAAAGCGATTGCGAACGACCACGCTCCACCACCCGCAAGCGGGTACCCGGTCGCTGCTAACCGATTGTCGTACTCCTTTTTTGTGAATTTCAGGGATTTTTTGGCCGAATGCCGACTCGGCGGTGATTTCACGCCGAATTTGGCCTTTTCCTTTTCTCACCACTGTCGCATACTGAATATCTCCCTTCCGCTGGCGTCTTCAGCACGCCACTCGTTCGCCCCCGTCAGGAGTCCTCCTCAATGTCCGACTTCAAACCTACCCGGCCCCGGAAAGAGGGCCCGTTGTCGGGTTTTCGACACACCAGGGGCGACGCTCGCGAGCCGCATCCCGCCCGCGACCAGGATCAGCACGATACTGGCGATGTCAATGGTAACCAACGTCCACCCGTTGTTGATGAACATCCCCGTGACGAGATTGAGGAGTTTCTCGAGAGTGAACCGTTGTCGCTTGCCGAGGAAATTGCCGACGAAGTCGAACGGGCTGGCCCCAATGCCGACTTCCGCATCAATCGCGGCATTGGCAAAGGGGGCGATGTCCACATCGCCGAGTTGCAGCGGATGACCATGCCACAACTGATCGAGGAAGCCCGTCAGGAAAACCTGACCGACATCACCGGCATGAAGAAGCAGGATCTGATCTTCAAAATTTTGAAGGAACGGGTGAAACTCAACGGCCTGATGTTTGGCGAGGGGACGCTGGAAATCCTACCCGACGGGTTTGGGTTTTTGCGCAGTCCCGATTATCATTATCTCTCCTGTCCCGACGACATTTATGTCTCGCCGAGTCAAATTCGGCGGTTCGGCTTGCGGACGGGAACGACGGTCGCCGGGCAAATTCGCCCGCCCAAAGAGAACGAGCGGTACTTCGCTCTGCTCCGCGTCGAGGCGATCAATTACGAAGACCCGGGTAAACACTCCGAGAAAATTTTCTACGACGATTTGACGCCGCTCCATCCCGACACCCGGGTTGTCATGGAAACGACGCCCGAAGAAATTGAAATGCGGGTGGTCGATATGATCGTCCCCATCGGCTTCGGCCAGCGCGGTCTAATCGTTAGTCCACCCCGTGCGGGCAAGACGATTCTACTGCAAAAAATGGCGAAGGCCGTGCTGAAAAACTTTCCCGAGTGTTACGTCATCGTGTTGTTGATTGACGAACGACCGGAAGAAGTGACGGACATGGAGCGTCAGGTGAAGGGGCAGAATTGTGAAGTCATTAGCTCGACGTTTGACGAAACGCCTGCCCGGCATATTCAAGTTTCCGAAATGGTCATCGAAAAGGCCAAGCGGATGGTCGAGTACGGTCACGACGTAATTATCTTCCTGGATTCGATTACCCGTTTAGCTCGGGCGTGGAATTCGGAATGTCCCAGTTCGGGAAAGATTCTTTCCGGCGGTGTCGATGCGAACGCCTTGCAACGGCCGAAGCGGTTTTTTGGTTCTGCCCGAAAGGTCGAAGAAGGAGGCTCGTTGACGATCATGGCGACAGCCCTGGTTGAGACCGGCAGCCGGATGGACGATGTAATTTTTGAGGAGTTCAAAGGGACGGGCAACAATGAAATCGTCCTGGATCGTAAACTCGTTGATAAACGAATTTGGCCAGCCATCGACATCAATCGGAGTGGCACTCGGCGGGAGGAAATGATTATGGACCCGGACGAATATCGCCGGGTTTGTATTCTGCGCCGCGTGCTGCACGAGATGAACCCACCCGACGCGATGGAGCTACTTGTGACTCGCTTGCAAAAGACCAAAACCAACGCCGAGTTTTTGATGAGTATGAATATGAAGTAAGGAGTGCTTGGGTTTTGCAGCCCAATCGGGAAGGAACAGGGGTCGCTTAGCCGCCGCGTCCACGCGGTGAATTTCCCGGTCGTGGACGACCGGACTAAGCAACTCCGGTGTGATTGAGTTTCGCAGGCCAACTTATGCCCAACGTTTATTCCGGAGATTTGACCGCGTTGCCGGGTCGCATTGCGATCGTGGTCGCTCGTTATAATGAAAATATCACCTCGCGGCTGCTCGACGGCGCGTTGAAGACGTTCGCCGCGCACGGGGTGCGGGACGAAGATATTGACGTGGCCTGGGTGCCCGGCGCGTTTGAACTGCCGGTCGTGGCGGAACAATTGGCGGCTAGCAAGCGTTACTTATCCGTCCTGTGTTTGGGGGCCGTGATTCGAGGCGAGACAACCCACGATCAACACATCAATCGGGCGGTGAGTTTGCAGCTTTGCGAGTCGGGCGTGCGGCACGGGCTGCCGGTGTTGTTTGGCGTGTTGACGTGTGACTCGCTCGAACAAGCGATCCATCGTTCCGGCGGCAATGTCGGCAACAAAGGAATTGAATGTGCCGAGACCGCTTTGATGATGGCCCATCTCCTGCGTCAACTTGACCACTGTCGAAAATAGTACAACCTTAGAATTCAGAGAGTCGTTTTGTCTTATGCGTCGTTCCCGTGCTCGTGAAATTGCGTTGCAAGTCCTGTATCAGGACGATTTGAATCCGCGCCATAACCCAGCCGACTCGGATGCCTTCATCGACGTCCGAATCAAACAGCCAGAGCTGCGCGAGTTCACGCGGTCGCTCGTGTCGGGCGTGCGAAGAAATCGGCCGGAGTTGGACGCGATGTTGGAAAAAACGGCGGCCAACTGGCGGCTGGCACGCATGGCGGCGACCGACCGCAATGTGCTGCGGCTGGGAGCCTTTGAACTTCTATTTACGGAGTTGCCCGCCCCAATCGCTATTGACGAAGCGTTGGAACTGGCCAAGCGTTTTGGCTCGGCCCAATCGTCGCAGTTCGTGAACGGAATTCTCGACAAACTGTTGCAAATGCGCAGCACACCGCCGGGCGAACCAAAGGCATAGCTAACGCAGGATGTTCAGCGTAACCACCGTTCAGTAAAAGATTATCCTTGAACTGTTTCGTTAGCCGGTTCAGTCGCGGACCCTTATCCGTCGATTCCACGACTTTTCCCAGAATGAACGCCCTTGTTTCTCGGACCCGTGGCCATCACAATGGGGAGACTTCGTCCGCCTGGGCAGGGTGCGACGTGCGTTGACCATTTTTCCCCGGACCTCCGACCATGCTGGCCAAGTTACGGACCTTTTCGTTGTTGGGCATCGACGCCCTGCCGGTCGAGGTCGAAGTGGATGTCTCGCCCGGCGCGTTGCCGAAAACGGTTCTCGTCGGTTTGCCCGAAGCCGCCGTTAGGGAGAGCGAACATCGGGTCGAGCGGGCACTCGTCAACAGCGGCTTTCAAAAGTCGGAAGACCGCGTCGTCATCAATCTGGCCCCAGCCGAGTTGCCCAAACAGGCCGCGTCGTTCGATCTGCCAATTTCGCTTGGACTTTTAGCGGGTAGTGGGCAACTCGTCAGCGAGCGGTTCGACACTTACGCCGTCGTTGGAGAGTTGGCCCTGGACGGCGCGACCCGACCGACCCGCGGTGCGTTGTCGATGGCGATCACGGCCTCGAAACAGGCTGGCCTGAAAGGAATCGTCGTGCCAACTTCGAGCGCGGCAGAGGCGGCCGTCGTGGAAGGGATCGAGGTCATCGCCGTGTCGAGTCTGGCCGAAGCGGTCGGTTTTTTCGCTGGGACCATCGACATCGAGCCGACGCCGCCGAGACTCGATGAATGGATTCAACAATTCGCGCATTACGAAGTTGACTTCGCCGATGTCCGTGGTCAAGAAATGGCCAAGCGAGCGTTCACTATCGCGGCCGCCGGTTCGCACAACCTTTTGATGATCGGGCCACCGGGCAGCGGCAAAACGATGCTCGCCAAACGGGTGCCCACGATTTTGCCCGACCTGACTTCGTCCGAGTCGATTGAAACGACCCGCATTTATAGTGCGATGGGTTTACTCAAGCCGGGCCAACCTCTCTTAGCCACGCGGCCTTATCGCGCGCCGCATCACACGATTTCCGATGCCGGTTTGGTCGGGGGCGGTTCAACACCGTCGCCCGGCGAAATATCGCTGTCGCACAATGGCGTACTATTTCTCGACGAGTTGCCGGAATTCAATCGCCGCACACTGGAAGTGTTGCGACAACCGCTCGAGGATGGAACGGTCACAATTTCTCGCGCCCTGAGATCGACGACATTCCCGGCGAGCATGATGCTCGTCGCGGCACTCAATCCTTGTCCCTGTGGATATCGCAATGATCCGCGTCGCGATTGTCATTGCAGCGTCCCGCAGATCGAACGCTATATGAGCAAAATCTCCGGCCCTCTGCTCGACCGCATCGACATTCATATCGAGGTTCCGGCAGTCCCGTTCAAGGAACTTTCGTCAACGACACAAGGAACGACGAGCCTGCAAATGCGCGAGGCGGTCATCGCCGCCCGGGCCGTGCAACATCGCCGCTTCGTCGGCTCGACAACTCGCAACAACGGGCACATGTCCACCAGGCAAATTCGCGCGTTCTGCGTTCTCGACGAGTCGGGCATGAACTTGTTCCGGGCAACGATGAACGAGTTGGGGCTTTCCGCTCGGGCGCATGATAAAATTCTCCGCGTGGCCCGCACGATTGCCGATCTCGACGCCAGCGAAACGATCTTGCCCCAGCATATTAACGAGGCGATCAACTATCGCATGTTAGACCGCCAATTTTGGACGTGAACTATGACCATTGAATCGAATCCGCCACGAACCCTAACGACCGTCGTGAGTTGGCTCGCGTTGGTCAGCGCACTCGCCTCAGTCCTGTACTTGGCCATACTCATACCGACGAATCGCACGATGTATGAGCGGACATTGCGGGAATTCAAGGTGGAACTTCCGGCAGCGACGATATTCCTATTCAAAATCCCGGCGGCAGTGTTTCCCATTGCGGCCGTTTTCGTGGCGACCATCTGCGGCGTTGTACAATATCGATTTCGCGGACAAGGTGGTGCCGCCCTATTCCACATGCTGGTCATTGTTCTTTGCTGCGTCGCATTCACGACCTACCGCGAGGTACTCATGCAGCCGCTTTTCCACCTCATCCTCGCACTTCACGGCGAGCGATAAGCAACACCATCGCTCTCCATCACCCGTTTCTCGTTCTACCTTTCCTCCTGGAGCCTCACCATGAATCGCCGCACATTTTTGGGAGCGACCGCCGCCGCCGGGTTCGCTCTGACGAACGCCGCGAAATACGCCGCCGCTGTTGCTGATACGAAACCGAAGCGAGTCGGCCTGATCGGCTGCGGGTGGTACGGAAAATGCGATTTGTTTCGTCTCATTCAGGTCGCACCGGTCGAGGTCGTGTCGTTGTGCGATGTCGATAAGTCGATGCTCGCCAGCGCGGCCGAAATGGTCGCCGGTCGTCAACTCTCCAAGAAAGCTCCGCGAACCTATGGCGATTATCGTCAGATGCTCAAAGAGAAAGACCTCGATGTCGTTCTCGTTCACACGCCTGATCATTGGCACGCCCTGCCCATGATTGCCGCCGTGCAGTCGGGTGCCGATGTCTATGTCCAAAAGCCGATCAGCGTTGATATTGTCGAGGGTCAGTCGATGCTCGCCGCCGCTCGCAAACACAATCGGGTCGTGCAAGTCGGGACGCAACGCCGCAGCACGCCCCACTTGGTGGAAGCCCGCGACAACATCATTAAGCAGGACAAGCTGGGCAAGATCGGCCTGGTTGAGATTTATTGTTACTACCAAATGCGAACGCACGAGAATCCGCCCGACACGGCTCCGCCGGAGGGTTTCGATTACGAAATGTGGACCGGTCCCGCTCCGCTGCGACCGTACAACAAACTCGTTCACCCGCGAAGTTGGCGAGCCTTTCAAGAATATGGCAATGGGATCATCGGCGACATGTGCATTCACATGCTCGACATGGTCCGCTGGATGCTGGAACTGAATTGGCCGAAGCGGGTTGGTTCAACCGGCGGAATTCTCGTCGATAAAAAGAGCAAGGCCAACATTCCCGACACGCAAACGGCGACGTTCGAGTACGACGACTTTCCGATCATCTGGACGCATCGGACTTGGGGTGAGGCACCCGACCCGAAATATCCTTGGGGTGCGACGATCTACGGCGAAAAGGGAACGCTCAAAGCGAGTGTGATGGGCTACGATTTCAAACCGCAAGGCAAGGGCGAAGCGGTCCATCGCGACGTGACCTACGAATTTGAAAAGTATCCCGAGGACAAAACCGAAAAGGATTTAGAAACGCACGTCGCCCCGGCGATACGGCATCACATGCTCGATTTTCTCGCTGCGATTGAAGCCCGCACGAAGCCGGTCGCCGACATCGAGCAGGGACACATTTCGACCGCGACGTGCATCTTGGCGAACCTGTCCTTGCAACTCGGCCGGACGTTGACCTGGGATTCGCAAAAGCAACAGGTTGTCGGCGACGAGGAAGCGAACAAACTCCTCGCCCGGCCGTATCGTCAACCGTGGACCCATCCTGATCCGGCGAACGTGTGATGGAATCTTTGCGGTCTATTATATTCGCCAAACTGCGGCAATTTCCCTTCGGTTGTTCTCAGCTAAATTGAGATTGTTCTCGGTCGGTTCGCTTGTTAGTATCTGCCCGTCAAATAGACTGGTTGCCATTTTCTGGAGATCGTTTTTGATGTTCGTCTCCAAAGCGCATTCGTTCCGGCGTATCCGTTAACGGATCGACATCATTGGGCCTTGGCCAGGCGGCGGTGGGCGCGGCGGTGGCGGCGGTGGTCGAGGGCGGCGCGGGATTCTTGCTGGCGGGCTTGCAAGACCTGTTGCGGATGCGTGGCGGCCCAACGGTCGGGAAGTAGTTCACGAAGGGCTGCGGTGTCGGTCGGAAGAATCGCTGGCAGCAGGCGGAGAATGTCGGTGAGGTAGGCGGTCACGTCGAGTTGATAAAGCCGTGCACTTTGCACGACGGAGTACAACGTCGCGGCGGTGTGGCCACCGGCGAAGCTGCCGAAAAACAAATAGTTCTTCCGACCCAACGCCGGACCACGCATCGAGCGTTCCAACATGCCCGTGTCGAGTTCGATCCGACCATCTTCCAAAAACCGCGCCAACTCGACTCGCCGGTTGAGCGAATACTGCACGGCCCGCGACAACTGCGAAGTAGGACGCAGCGTGTCGCGCTCGGCGTCCAAGCGAGCCATGATCTTCTCGACGACGGGCCGCGATTCCCGCTCGCGCAGCAGACGGCGTTCGTCGTGCGTGAACGACTTGGCGCGATCGTCAATGTCGTACAATTGACCGATGCGGGCGAGCGTTTCCTCAACCAGCGCATGACTGGTCGTCGCGCGGGCCTCGTCGAACTCGCGCCGCGCGTGCATCCAACACGCGGCGGCGCGGAGCCGCTCTTGCGATTCCGCAACGAGTGCTTCGTAACCGCTGAAGCCATCGGTCAACAACACGCCGTGATACGTGGCCAAGATTTCTGCCGGACCCGCGCGACAACGCGAATGGCGAAAATCGTAGTACAAGAACTGATGTTCCGCATCGCCGCCGTAGCCGAACAAGTAACCGGTCGAAGATTTTCCCGCTTCGCGTCCCAAGTATTGCACGGTCGTTTCGTCGGCTTGGATCACCACACTCCGCAGAATTTCTGACAACATCACGGTCGTCAGCAGCTGCAGCACCCGCGCCGCACCGGCCAGCAGTTTGCACAGCACGGGTCGCGAGAGCCACAAGCCGAGCGGTTCGAGCAGCATTTCTTGATGACGATAAGTGGGCAAGTGCCGCTCGAATTTCGCCGAGATGATCCAGGCCAAGACGCTCGCGCCGAACGGACTTTTTTCCAGCGGCGCGGGCGGCTTGGTCGTGGTCTGCATCTGTTGCCCGTCGCGACAATTCGGACAGGCATACGTGTATCGCACATGCTCTTCGATGTACGCCTTGGCTCGTTCGAGTTCGATTTGCTTGGTGACGAGCGTGTTGATGATCTGTCGCGCGTGGCCACAATTTCCACAAGCACATTCGGCATCGTCCAGTTTGTGTTCGTGGCGGACGACCGGCAGAAAATCGGGGAACACAAACTTCCGCCGCTGCGGACGCCGTTTTTTCGGCGGACAAAGTTCCGGCGGCAACGACGCGACGTCCGGTGCGGGCGGCTCCAACAGAAACGTCTCGAACAGCAAACTCTGGTCGGGCGAAGCCACGTACCGCTCGCGCTTCGGCGCGAACAACGCTTTCTTCAACAGCGTGATCTGCTCGCGAGCGGTCTGCAAGGTCTCGTGCTGCACCGTGATGGTTGCCTGCTGCTCGGCGATGATTCGCTGCTGTTCGGCAATCGTTGCTTGTTGCGTTGCAATTGTTGCTTGTTGCGTTGCAATCGTGATCTGCTGCGCCGCCACTTCCGCTTCCAAGCGGCCAAGGCGTTCTAAGAGTTGACTGAAGTCGGCGGGTGAACATCCATGATCCATGCGTTCTGATACGCACGAGTCGCGTGAAACGTTCTAGCTGGCGGAGATATTTCTGAAAATATTTCTGGAAAACTTTTAGTGCGGCGTCATTTGCGGCGAAGTCATTTGCGAAGGCGCGTTCAGCGTTGCGCTTTGCGGCATGTTGGGTGACCAGCGTCGCCGATGTTTCACGCTGGTCAGTTCGATCCCTTCCAAGATCAACGTCAGCTCGCTCATCTTGAGTTCGATCCCTTTAGCATTGCCACCAGCCTGCATGGCCTGCGGCAACTCGAACGTGCCGCGCTCGAGCCGGCGATAAAAGATCGCCAGTCCATCGCCGGTGAAGAACAGGACTTTCACCGCGTTGCGACGGCGACTGAAAAACAAGAACAGCCCGCCTGCTTCGACCTGTCGGCCGAGTTCTTTTTCCACCAGACCGACCAGGCCGGAAAAACTTTTTCGCATGTCGGTCGGGGACGTGGCCGCGAACACCCGCAGCGGATAAGGCAAACTTAGCATGAGTGTTCCTCCCGCGCGGCCGACAACGCCGCCCGCAACACTTGTTGCAAGGTCGCCGCATCGCAACCCCGTGGGATGCGGAGCCGCAGGCCGTGAGGAAATTCGAGCGTCATCTCCGTGACCTGATCTTCGACGATCCGCACCGGCAGCAGCGGAGGAGTGGCCGCGTTCGCCGTGTTCGACGCAGTTGAGCGGTCGGTCGAGGGCATTGTCTTCTGCACGGCTGTCTTCTGCCCGACGCTCCTTCGCCCGACTCTCCTTCTTGCCTTCCGCAACTTCTGTTGCCACTGAAAGAAGGACGCGGTTGACACGCCCGCTTGCCGACACACCTCGGCCACGGTCAGATTCAGCGTGTCCCGCCGAGAAATTAACTCCCGCCAAAACGCTTCACGCTCGGCCCGCTCGGCCCGACCCGTTGAAAACGACATACATTACCCCGCACAAAGGAAGGATCAAGTTGGAATCCCTCCACGCTACCACAGCCAGCAAGGCTGTCATTTTGGCAACGGATACA
>JAYUFG010000108.1:0-6712 GCA_043738845.1 Planctomycetaceae bacterium | reverse complement strand
TCGGGAAATGTATTGCCGGAAAGTACTCCCGACTTCACAAGCTGTTCCATTGCCGCATTGCGATCCCGGTGGGGTTTGACATACGTCACGAACAGGCCCATCACGACGGCGACAACCGTCGTCAATCGCAACAGCGACATCACACTAAATTGGAACCACGGGCGGCGGTCGGTTGTGCGGGAACCCTTCGCAAAATAAGCTCGCACGGCCGGTTGCCTCAGCCCTTCGAAGCCCAACGTCGCCACGGCCAAAAAAAGGAGTGCCAGCCCAAAACCCGGAAAGACAGACGGATCAAAGGGAGAGGCGTAACGCCAGACAATCAAGTTCGCAAAACCCAGACCGAGTAAAGCCCCCAGCAGTATAGGAAACCACCGCCAAAACGTCATCGCATTTCCCCACCACGGTCGGTTGTTACGAGCGGCGGTTTCAGGACGAACATCATTCGACGGCGTCGTTGATGCCAGCGTCGTCGTTGAATCTTCTGCGCGGCGAAATACGTGTCGGATCGCCAATCCGAGAATAAATCCCCAAAATGCGATAGTGCCGATGGCCGCGCCCCGATTGAGCGAGATTTCGGTTTCGGACGGGTACCCCACTTGGCCAACGAGGCTCATCACAACCATCCCGAAGGAAAATGTGATCACCACCAAGGCCACCAAAATTGCGACCGCTTGCCGAGTCCAACGCCACCCGCGCAATAGCCCAACCAACAATATGACAGCAACCAATAGCGGAAGGTAATTCCAAACGGATTCGTTGTCCTTCGATGACCTTTCCCACTCGTTGACCAGCATCAGCAAACTGCCTGCCGGAATGAGCGACCACAACGACAGAATCGCATAGAGTCCCTTGGGAAGCGGCGGTTCACGCCGTCGCCAGATCGCCGAGAGCAACGTTATCACGCCGTAAATGCCGAACGTCAGGCCGACGCCAAACAAGGGATCGTCGCTGATAGGTGTGGAACCATTATTGCCGTGCGCATGAAAAAAACTCGGCCCGGCCAAAGCCATTCCGATCAGCAGCCAGTTGACTCCCCAAAACACGTAGTACATGCACCCATCCCGCCGAGAAGATTGCTTACCCGATGTGAACCGCTGGAAATAACCGCCCCCATTCTAACCCTACCACCGGTCAATTCGCAATTTGGGTTTGAAGGTTTGAAGGATTGAAGGATACAATGGGCGTCGCCCCTGGAAACGATGTCGCGCTTAACGCCAAGTAGCATAGCACTGTTTGTGTTTTCGGAAGACGTGATTCTACAACGCCAACCACTCTTCCACACCAAAAAACGGTCGATCAATTATGGCCCGACGTTCAATCGCCAGTCCGACACCACGAGGCCAGGAGTCCAGGCGAAATGGGCCGTATTGCCGGTGACCAAACTGCGCTGCGAATCGAGTGCCGTGGCGGCAATGATCAGGTCGGCATCGCCACGAGGATGACCATTGCGGAACGCCTCTGCCCATAAGTCGGCGGCACGCATAAGAATCGGGATGGAAACTGGCCGTACATCGCTGCCGTTTGCCAGCAAAATGAACTTTGACAAACTGCCGATTGCTTGGCTCGCGCGAAAACCGCGAACGATCTCGTAGAAGGTTATGGCCGAGAACGCGAATCGTTGGTGTTGGGCAAGATAGGTTCTGGCCGTACCTAAAACTTGCGGATTCTTGCCTTTGAGAATCTCCGAAAGGATATCGTTATCGAGAAGAACTTCGTCCATGCGTTAGGGCAAGTTGCGAGTGAGATCGGCGCGGACATTTGTGATCGCGTCAATTTCGTTGATCTGGGTTTCCGTTAGCCCGTCGTAGACGTTCGTCCAATTCTCGATCGATGGTATTTCCTGTGGCGCGGCGACGACCGACGATGAAGCCGCAATTTCCGTCACGCCAATAAGCAGCCGTTGGTTGGCTTGCAGCGGTGCGCCGATCAAATCCTCAATCGCGCTTCGATGTTTGGCGTCGAGGGTTAGGACGTCAATGATGTGGTTCGTTTCCATACACTAATCCTACCACTGCCGTGACCAGCGATCAAATAGGAGTTTCTCTGATTGCTGCAATTCGTCGGGTGCCACTGATGGCTTGTCCAGCAGTACTGTGTTGTTTTCGGAAAACAGCATTCTACAACACCGACGATCCTTTATGGAACGACCGACTATCTCAAAAAATCCCGGAGCGGGCGACGATCACAAAAATCGTGGCGTCGGCGGCAATGTGTGCGAGGATGGGTAGGCCGATTCCGCCGGTGAACGCCCGCAGCCACCCCAGGCATAATCCGTAGGTGCCCGCGAGAATCGCACCGAGAATTCCCGGCGGATAACCCTGCATGTGGCCGTAACCGAATAGCACTGCCGTAGCGATCACGGCGACCCGAACACCCCACCGTGATTCGACGGCATCAAAGACGATCTCGCGAAAAATGATCTCCTCAAAAATCGCGTTGAAGACGGAGAACAGCACACCAGCGACAATTACGCTGCCAAGTGCGGAAACAGGAAAATATCTGCCCAGGGTGCCGACGTCAGGTTGTGTGAGGACATGAAATGCGACTAGCACACAGCACGAACCAACGGCGATGATGAGCGTGGCAATGACGCTCCCTGTGGAGACCTCGCCAACGCACCACGGGCGGAAAGTCGCCCTCAACGGTGGAACGGCGGCAACGAGTACGCCGTATCCGACAATCGGCACCAACCAAAGCCAAGGCCAAACGCGAAAGTCCGGAACATAAGTCGTCGCAGCCATGAACGCAATTACGACCAAACCGTGCATCGCACGCCAGTCCGACCGGCGAATGACTGGGCATAGGCTCATAGAACATAGAAATCGTTATGTGGTGATCACCAAACCTTCTACTTCTAACGCCGCAAAATTTGCTCGTGGTGGGCAATGGCCACAAAAATTCGCCAGCCCAGATATATTGCACACCCGCCAAGGCCGTTACCACGCAAATAGCCCGGTTCCCCAGGCCAAGCCGGCACCAAAACCGCAGAGCAAGACCTTCGATCCGGCATGGATTTTGCCCTCGCGGACCGCTTCATCAAGGACGAGCGGAATGCTCCCCGCCGACGTGTTGCCGTATCGCTGAAGGTTGTTGAGGATTTTCTCGCCGGGGATTTGCAATTTGTCGGCGACGGCGTCGATGATCCGCAGATTGGCTTGATGCAGGACGAAATAATCGACATCTCCGATGGCCATACCCGCGTCTCGCAGGACGGCGTAAATCGTGTCGGTCACGAGTTGAATCGCCCATTTGAAGACGGGTCTTCCGTCCATGTACAAAAACTGTTTGTTTTCCGCAATCGACTCAACCGAAGTCGGAATTCGCGAGCCGCCACCAGGAATACAGAGCAGATTTCCGCCCGACCCGTCCGCCCCCATCGTGTAACTGAGCAGACCTTGTTCAGATGACCCGGCCGACAGCAGGATGGCTCCCGCCCCGTCGCCGAACAAGGGAAACGTTTTCTTGTCGGTCGGATTGCAAATTCGAGAATTGCAATCGGCCCCGATCACGAGTGCGTTTCGACTGCAACCGGTCGCGACATATTGCATCCCGGTGATTAGGGCGTACATAAACCCAGCACAGGCCGCGTTGACATCAATGGCCGGAGCGGTCAGTTTCAAGGCGTCTTGAACAAGACACGCGACCGACGGTGTCGGTTGATCGCCAGTGAATGTTCCCACCACGACCAGATCGACTTCTTCCCTCGCGATCCCCGCAGAGTCCAGGCATCTTTGTGCGGCCGCAATCGCCAGATCGCTCGTCGCTTGTTCCGCCAGGGCGAAACGCCGTTCGCGAATTCCGGTCCGTTGCAAAATCCAATCGGCGTCATAGCCGAGTGCGGCCAAGTCTTCGTTGCGAACGATTCGCTCTGGGACATAACTGCCCGTTCCAATCATGCGTACGCCCGTCAAACGACGAACGGGCGACCGTAGGAGGGGGAGTTGCAAGTCAGACATGTGGAGGGCCAAATCCGAAAATCAAAAACTCAGAATATCGAAAGCGAAGGGAGCGAGTATACCAGCGTGAGGGTAGTTCTTTCTATGGTCCAGCCGCCCGATGCGAGTGGTCATTGACGTCCGACCTTCGATTTCCAGCCCAAGTGTGCATAAACTTCTCGTTGTTTAACCGATTGAAGCGACTCGTTACGTCGTGTCGTGTCATTTTTGGGGTTTTCTCCGCGTCCCCCTCCCCATGAAACACCATTTTTCGCCAAGTACACGGCAATGGGATTGCCGGGTCGGACCGGCGTCGTCGTTTCGCTCACCCTGTTTTTCAATCGGTCGTGGTGTACATGGTCACCATTCACCTCGCGCCAGGATCGTTGGAGCTGTCTAATGAAATTTTTAGGTTCGCCCGCCGACGGAGCCAGATGGAAAATAATTTGACCATGAGTGGAAAAATTGCCAGGGCCGCGAACGCCAACACCATCATCGGCGTGAACAATCCCCAAAAACCTTCTTTCGCCAATTCATGCAGTGGCTTTAGTTGGGCACCTGCAAAAACGTGCAGGGCAATGCCGGGAAGTAAACCCAATTGCGTCGCGATCCAGAACGGCGTGACGCGAATCGTCGTCAACGACATGACAAGATTGACAACGAAGGCCGGAATCATCCACAACAGCCGCAACAGGAACAAATACAGCGGCCCTTCCCGATTCAAAGCCGTTTGCGCCGTTTCCAATCGCGAACCAAACCGTTCAATCACATACTCGCGAAACAAATAGCGAGCCAGCAACATCGAGGTGGTCGCACCCGCCGTCGCTGCGAAACTGACCGCAATAGTGGCAGTCCAAAACCCGAACAGCCAACCATACACGACCGACAGCGTCCAGGTACCCGGGATCGCGAGACTGGTCAGCACGTAGTACAAACCGAACGCGGCGAGTCCCATCAGAAATGGATGAGCGTCATGCGCTTCGCGCAACGCCTGCTCTTGTTCGGCAATCACATCGAGCGAAAGATGCCGCCCCCATCCAATCAACAGCGTGGCCGCCAGGGCGACAATCGCCAAGAGGAGCACTATTTTCCTCTTGTTCATGCATAGCTCGAATGAGAAATGACAGTTAGGAATTGGACCGAAATAACTTTCCGATTTTCCTTTGTTTTCGACACGGTTGTTGAGTGATCCTTCCACGCCCCGCTGCGCGTCGCGGCTAACTCATTGTTTTCAAACCGGGAAGTTAATTCGTTCCGAATCCTTAGAAACTTCGCCATCTGTATTTTAGACAATCAACATTGCGTCGCCATAGCTGAAAAAGCGATACTCCTCCCGGATGGCCTCTTCATACGCCCGGCGGATCAAGTTTTCTCCGCCGAACGTCCGCACCAAAACCAGCAGGGTACTTCTCGGCAAATGAAAATTCGTGAGCAGCCCATCGACGGCCTTAAATTGATACGGAGGGCGGATGAATAAGTTCGTCTCACCAGACCAGGGCTGAAGTTCGCCCGACTTTGCGGCCGTTTCCAACACCCGCACCGCCGTCGTGCCGATGGACACAATTCGCCCGCCCGCCGCGCGACTGGCCAATATTTTCGCGAGGTTGGCGGCGTCGATTTGTCCCCACTCGCTGTGCATTTGGTGTTCGGACAGATTCTCCACTTGAATCGGACGAAACGTTCCGAGACCCACGTGAAGCGTCACCGATGCAACGTTGACTTGGTGTTCGACGATTCTTTGCAATAGATCTTTGGTGAAGTGCAGCCCGGCCGTGGGTGCCGCGACCGCACCCGGCTTCGAAGCGAAGACTGTTTGATATTGCTTGGTGTCGGCGTCCACCTGATTTCCGCCGCGAATGTAATGGGGCAACGGGACGCGGCCAATGCGATCTAAAACAGCCCACGTATCTTCGTCTGTCACCGGCTTGGCCAACCACACGCCCTGTTCCTGTTTTTCGAGCAAGATCAGCCCAATATCCTCGCGGGCGTCGCGATCAATGAGCGTGATTCTTTCCCCCGGCTTGAGCCGCCCACGAGCTTTGCACAGCAATCGCCAACCGCCGTCGGACGTCTTCGACAAGAACAATCCTTGCCAGCGACCTTTCGTAAAGGTTCTCAGACCAGCCAGTTTCGCCGGCACGACCCGCGTGTCGTTGAGGACAATACAATCGGACGGTCGCAGAAACTCGGGCAGATCGCGAACATGAGCGTGGGTGAAGTCGTTCGCCTTACGATCAATCACCAGCAGCCGTGCGTCGGCCCGCCGCTGCAAAGGGTCTTGGGCAATGAGTTCGCCGGGCAACTCGTAATGATATTGGTCAAGTTCGCTCATCATTCACACAATCGAAAACAAGAATCAAAGGCTGGAGAACGTTTTCAAGATGAATCTACGTCCGACGTGCAACCACGGCAATGCCGGTTCAAAATGGGGGGTGAGGAAACTTCTGTCATTTATTGGCCGCTACGGCCGTTTTTGGGAAGGGGTCCGGACCGGGCTGTTAAAAAGTTGGGCTTGCGACTGGTAGTAGTTTATCCTGGATTTGTTCCGCTGTCAGGCGGCCGAGGGTTTGTTGGCGGAGGCCCTGGAGCGACGGTCCCAGGTGGTCTTTCGCCCACTGCGTGACGTGCTTGGTGCGAATGGCCTCCAGCACCTGCTTCAGGTATTCGGCGGTCGCGGGGGTTTCCAACCGAGGGCGCAGCCAAGAGGCCCCCTTGCTGTTCACGATCACTCAGCACTCGCCCGCTTATGGCAACCTCGTCGCATTCACGTCCCTCGC
>JAYUFG010000107.1:0-2550 GCA_043738845.1 Planctomycetaceae bacterium | reverse complement strand
TTTTCGGCCCGTCGCGGAACGCTTGATTGCGAAGGGACATCGAGTGGTCGCCGCGCTGCGGGAACTGACGCACGCCGAACGGGCGTTCGGCGATTTGCCGGTGGAGTATCTGCCTGCCCCGTTCAAGTCTTGGCGGACCGAGGATCGAATTGATCCGCTGTTGACGTTCGCTCACATCTTGCACAACACCGGTTGGTCGAGCGTGAATGACTTGCGGACGTTGACGAACGCTTGGCGAACAATGTTCGATTCGATCCAGCCCGACGTGGTCATTTGTGACCACAGCCCAACGGCGTTGTTGGCGTTACGTGGGCGAGGAACGAAGTACGCGACGTTCGGCACGGGCTTTTTTGCGCCACCGGACGAGACGCCGCTGCCACTTTTTAGGATGGTGGCGACCAACGATTTAGAAAAGGTGCGGCAAGTGGAAGCGAAGGTTTTACAAAATGCGAACGAACTGCTTGCGAAAAACGGTCAGCCGCTATTGAACCGTGTTACGGAACTTTATGCCGACGCGGACGAAGAGGTGTTGACGACCTTTGCGGAGTTGGATCATTTTCCACACCGGACACCTTTTCCGTGCTCAAGGAAGGCGACAAGTTGGAGCCATTACGTTGTCGCGGCGGTGGTCCGGAAACGACCAGAATCCGGTTTCGACGGTGGAAGCGTTTCAGGCCGACGCCCAACTTTTTTTCTATGGGGGCAAAAAAACCTTGCCACACAGAGGATTTTAGCTATGCTCAAGGCTGTGCCGTTTCGATAGTTTGCCCGGTTTAACCGGCAATTTAACGGCTACCAAGGATCGTCCTTGTGAGATCAGAACCCATTCGGTCCAACGATTTTTTAATAAAAATTCCTATGAACTTAAAATTCAATAATATCAAAGCCTTTGCGATTTCGGCCCTAGCGATTATCGCGTTCGCCCATTCGGTCTTTGCCACCTCAGCGGCGGCGGAGAAGTTCGATACGGATCCGAAGCATCAATTGCCTCGGCCTGATAACGCGGCAGCGGACATGAAGAAGCCGGTCAAGGTGTTCATCCTGATGGGGCAGTCCAACATGCTCGGCATGGGAGAGGTCGGCCCGGAGGCCACGAAGGGGACGCTCGAGTATCTGACCAAGACGGAAAAGCGATATCCCTATCTGATCGATGATGCGGGCAAATGGACCGCCCGAAGCGATGTCCGATACGTCCATGTAATGCCCGGCAAAGGAGGCAACATGCAGACGAATCACAATGAATGGCTGACGGTCAAAGGCGGGACGATCGGGCCGGAAGTGGCGTTTGGATATATTATTGGACAGTTGTTAGACGAACCTGTGCTGGTGCTAAAAAGCTGTATCGGGAACCGCGGTTTGGGCTGGGATATTCTGCCGCCGGGGAGTGAGCGGTTCGTTGTCGATGGCACAACCTACGCCGGTTACAAGGACACGCCTGCCTCGTGGATTGAAGGTCAGCCGAAGAAGGAAGTGAATTGGTATGCTGGCAAGCAGTATGACGACGACATGGCAAACGCCAAGAAGGTCTTGGGTGAGCTTGACAAGTATTATCCTGGTGCCGAAAAATATGAAATCGCCGGTTTTGTCTGGTGGCAGGGGCACAAGGATCAGGACAAGATCAATGCCAGCCGTTACGAGCAGAATCTCGTGAATCTGATCAAAGCCCTTCGCAAGGATTATAATGCTCCCAATGCACCGTTCGTACTGGCGGTGGGCTGCGGGAACCCTGGTCGTGAGAGCTTTGGGCTGCAAATCGCCGAAGCGCAGTTGGCGATGAACGATACCAAGAAGCACCCGGAGTTTGCTGGCAACGTGAAGTGCGTGGAATCCCGGGATTTCTGGCGTGAGGTGGAAGTCTCCCCGAAGAACCAGGGCTACCACTATAATCGGAATGCCGAGACGTACATGGAAGTTGGGAACGCCCTGGGCTGGGCGATGGCCGATTTGCTGGGAAAGACAAAATGAAAATGCACAAGGCCATTTCGCTGCTTGTCATCGCCGTTTTTGCCGCCCGTGCCCAGGCTTCGGACGACGGTGGCAACGCGGACGCAATCGCCGTTCCCCAGCCTGTGCAGGGAATTTTGCGCACGTATTGTTACGACTGCCATGTCGAGCAAAAAAGCAAGGGGCAGGTGCGACTGGATTTGCTTTCAACATTGGACGCGAAAGTGCGGCTGGACCTGCTGAACAAACTTCAGGAGCAGATTTACTTTCAAGCGATGCCTCCCGAGGACGAGAAGCAGCCGAATTCCGCAGAGCGTAAACTGCTCGCCGATTGGGTGCGGGGCGAGTTGGTCAAGTCGAACGCACCGTTGATCGAGGACAAAGTGCGTTACCCCGATTACGGCAATTACGTCGATCACGACAAACTCTTCAGCGGCGCGATCAAGGGTAAGCCCTTCACCCCCGCCCGCCGCTGGCTAGTAAGTCCGCAGATTTTTAACGAACGGGTTATGGATGTCTTCAAGCTGGAGGGCAATTCGCGAACTGCCTGGAAAAATGGATTTTACGGCGTGACCAATCCTTTTGTCTTGCCGGACCGGGCGGGTG
>JAYUFG010000106.1:0-6726 GCA_043738845.1 Planctomycetaceae bacterium | reverse complement strand
ATCCCAAACAGAATTTTCGGCACCTCCGGTTGCAACCAATTGAGCGATTATTCCGACTAGAAAAAGAGCACTGACCTTCCTGCCACTCAAAGTCTGATAATTGCAGACGCCGAGTGGTTATTGCCACGCAAACTACCCAGATTAACGTTTACCAACCCAGGCCATCCCGTTTATTTGACATTTTTTTGCCCGTTTTTCAGGACCACACGACGCCGGACCACGGGAGAGATATAACGACAGCCAAATAAGCACCCAGAACGACCTGCAATAACGCAGCAACTCCGGGGGCTTACGCCGACATGCCCAGCACCGGGGCTTACGCCCTCCGGCTCGCCACATACTCAATCGCCACCACAATAAAATCACCAGCCCGCAAGTTCACATACCCAGTAAGTTTTCATGGCCAAGCAATCCAAAGTTCGTAACGGAAAATCGCTCGTCATCGTCGAGTCGCCCGCCAAAGCGAAGACCATCGGCAAATTCCTCGGCAGCGATTTTATCGTCGAAGCCAGCATTGGGCACGTTCGCGATCTGCCCGAAGGGGCCAGCCAGATCCCGGCTAAGTATAAGGAAGAGTCCTGGGCACGCCTGGGCGTGAACGTGGACGACGGTTTCAGCCCTTTGTACGTCATTCCGCCCGGCAAGTCGGCCCACGTTCGCAAACTGCAAGCCCTCCTCAAGGACGCCAAAGACCTGTACCTGGCGACGGACGAGGACCGTGAAGGAGAAGCGATCAGTTGGCACTTGACCGAAATTCTCAAACCAAAGGTTCCCGTCAAACGGCTCGTCTTTCACGAAATCACTCGCGAAGCCATTAAGGCCGCCCTCGATCATCCTCGCGATATTGATCTCGCAATGGTTCGGGCACAAGAAGCCCGCCGCGTGATCGACCGCCTGTATGGTTACGAAGTCTCTCCGTTGCTGTGGCGAAAAATTGGTCCGAAGCTCTCCGCCGGTCGTGTGCAAAGTGTCGCCGTGCGGCTGACGGTCGCCCGCGAAAAAGAACGCATGGCGTTTGTCTCGGCGACCTATTGGGACTTGTTGGGGATGTTCGCCAAGACGAGCGGCGAATCTTTTCAGGCCGTCCTGATCTCGGTCAACGGCAAGAAGATTCCCGTCGGCAAGGACTTCGATACGACCACTGGCAAATTGAAGAGTACCGACTTCTTGCAAATGACCGAGGTCGACGCGCAGCAACTCATCGCCAAACTGCGCTCGGGAAAATTCAAGATCGATTCGGTCGAGGATAAGCCGTATACAACCAGACCTTATCCGCCGTTCACGACGAGTACCTTGCAACAAGAAGCCAACCGTAAGTTGAGCTTCACCGCCCGCCGCACAATGCAGGTCGCCCAAAGCCTGTACGAAAACGGTCATATTACGTACATGCGAACTGACTCGACCAACTTGGCGGCATCCGCCATCGAGGCCGCCCGCAAATTGGTCGCTGAACAATATGGCCCCGAGTACTTGCCCGCCGCCCCGCGGGTCTATCAAACCAAGGTCAAGAACGCCCAAGAGGCTCACGAAGCGATTCGACCCGCCGGAAATCCCTTCGAGTTTCCTGAAGAACTGAAGAGCAAACTCAATCATGACGAGTTCCGGCTGTACGATCTAATTTGGAAGCGGACCGTCGCCAGCCAAATGGCCGACGCACGCGGTCGCCGCTTAACCATCGTCGTCGCAGGCGAGGGGAGTGAATTTCAAGTCGGTGGAAAAACGATTGAGTTTCCCGGCTATTTGCGGGCCTATGTCGAAGGTTCCGACGACCCACTTGCCGACATTGCCGATCAAGAAACGGTTCTCCCGTCAGTCACGGTGGGCGAAGCCATCGCTTGCAAAGACCTGAATGCCAAAAGTCACACGACCCAACCACCAAGTCGTTATAGCGAAGCCGCGTTAACCCGCGCTCTCGAAGAGATGGGCATCGGCCGACCAAGTACCTACGCTTCGATCATTGATACGATTCTCGCGCGGGAATACGTATTCAAAAAGGACAAGGCTCTCGTTCCAACCTGGGTCGCGTTCGCCGTTGCGAAATTGCTGGAGTCGCATCTGGCCTCGCTCGTGGACTATCAGTTCACAGCGCAAATGGAAGACGAACTCGACGCGATCAGTCGCGGAGAGCAAGAGTACGGCTCTTACCTCAAGAATTTTTACTTCGGCAACGGCAAGCCCGGTTTGAAAAAACAACTCGATCATAAGATCGACGAAATCGACGCGAGGGAAATCAGCCGTATTCCCATCGGCCTGACCGACGATGGCGAAGAAATCGTCGTGCGGGTCGGTCGCTATGGTCCCTTCGTCCAATTGGGCGAACGCCGCGCGAGCTTGCCCGAA
The DNA here is from genome assembly GCA_043738845.1 of Planctomycetaceae bacterium. Classification (GTDB taxonomy): domain Bacteria; phylum Planctomycetota; class Planctomycetia; order Pirellulales; family DASRSE01; genus DASRSE01. The sequence continues at coordinate 4,386 of JAYUFG010000106.1, read as the reverse complement.
GGGATCGCTCCGGACGAAGTCACCATCGAACGCGCACTCGAACTCTTGAGCCAAGCGGCGCAAGCCGAAGAGCCACTCGGCGTTTGTCCCGACACGAACAAACCAGTGTTTATGAAGGTCGGCCGCTTTGGCCCTTATGTTCAACGGGGCACGCCGGACGACGAAGAGAAGCCGCGAAATGCGTCCTTGATGAAAGGGATGAAGCCGGAAGATGTCGATCTGGCGACGGCGTTGAAGCTGCTGAGCCTGCCGCGTGAACTTGGCCCCAACCCGACGAATTCGGAAATGGTCACGGCATTCAATGGCCGTTTCGGTCCGTATGTGAAATGTGGCGAGGAAACCCGTTCGCTCCCAGCGGACGTTTCACCGCTCGACGTCACCCTCGCGCAGGCGATTGAACTCTTGGCCCAGCCGAAGGCGATGCGTCGTGGCTTTGGTGCGAAGAAGGAACCACTCAAGGTCTTTGCCGCTTCGCCGATTACGCAACAGCCGGTCCAACTGCTCGAAGGGCGTTATGGTCCTTACGTGGCCGACGGTGTGACGAACGCCTCGCTCCCGAAAACGACGGTGGTCGAACAATTGACATTCGAGGAAGCATTAACGCTCCTTGCCGAACGGGCCGCTCGTGGACCGGTCGAGAAGAAGGGCCGTGGCCGGTTCGCCAAGAAGGCTGTTAAGTCCGCCACTCCGAAAAAAGCCGCTAAGAAAAAAACAGCCACGACGGAGGATGGCGTCTCCGCCCCCAAATCGACATCCAAGCCAGCCAAGAAGTCGGCGAAAAAGAAAGCCGCTAAGAAAAAATCGGCGGTGCCGGAGTAAGAACCAGCGCATCGTGAACCAGCAACTCTCACCGCGAGCCTGGAGCATAAGGACTGGCACGTCAACAACGGCCACGTTTATCGTGAATTCGCTCTGAGCCATAGCCAACAGGCTGTGGTTCAGGCGACGCGACGCACCGAATGCGGGTCGCCTATTTTTACCGTGTCTTGAAAGACACGGCTACCATCAGTCGTCGCGACCGAAAACGGCTCCTTCGTGAATTCGCAAATCATGCAGCAAGCCGGGAGCGTTTTCGACGGCGGAAAAGATTCACTCAATTTTGAATCATTTCAACCTCACTTTTCAAACGCACCCAGGTCCGGGGCAGCACCCTGAAATGGAAACTTCAAATCGACCCCTTTGTCAATCAGAACGCTGTTCGGCGACAGGTGCATAAACCCCACGACGGGCAAATCGCCGTTCGCCTGTCGCGGTTTGATAAGTTCACTTTCGTCCAGACTCACGAAATCGGCATCGCTAATTTTCAAACCGAGATCGAACGAATTATTGGCGGCGTCGCTCTTCGACACGTCGAGCCTCGATAACTCCGCTCGACTTTTGTATCCCAAGTTGTTGCGCAACTTATGCCCGTAACCGTCAATATCGGTGCGGTTGTCGGCCAAACGGCACAGCATGTTGAAGTTCGTGCCGTTGCGAAACGCAGAGTTGTTGAACCAGTCGCTGCCGCCCGGATGATGGTTCGAGTAGAAACCGCTCGCCCGGTTCCCCACTGCCAAACAAAAGCGAACGGTGTGTCGCGGGATCGGGTTCGGCAGACCGCTGGCGGGAGTCGAGCCGTATCCGCCCGCCTTAAAACCGTTGCCATCGCCCAGTTTTTCCAGCTTGGGCGACAGGCCGCTGTAGAGTGCCCAGCAATTTTCAAACGTGACCGATTCGTGCGCGTTAATGCAGTCATATCCGTCGTCGCTGTTGTACCAAGCTCGACACCCGCGAAACACGTTGCCCGTGCCACCCTTCGGTGGGTGACAGCCAAAGCCATCGACATTGCCCCCTTTGCCATCTTCGCTGGTGAAGTCCCAATTGCGATACGCATCACAATTGAGAAATAAATTCTCCGAACCTTTCACGCTGTAGATGCCAATCGCTTGGCCATCGTGCATGTTGAGCAGTTCATAAATGTTGTGGCTTCCGTCGTTCGCGAAGCAGATCGATTGCGTGTGCTGCTTGATGGTCACTTGCACGCCCGTGACTTCCAATCCCTTGATGTGAACCCAAGACGCCGGAATATAGAAGGCGTCGATTCTCATCCCGGCGGGCTTGACCGCCGAAAAATCGAAGATCGGTCGCTCATCTTTGTAGGCTTGATAGGTAATGCGATGGTCAGGCGTGCCACTCTTGTTGAGATAAATGACATAGGCCCAGATGCGTTCCTTGTGGGCGATTTGACTTTTCTGCATGACGTAGGTTCCACCACGGATATTGACGATGTCGCCGGGAGCAACGGCGTCTTGTGCCCTTTGCACGGTGGCGAACGGTTTGGCGAGTGTTCCCGGATCGCGGTCATTGCCGGTCGGCGCGACAAAGAACTCGGCGGCCCCGGCGACTTGAGTTAGGCAACCGAGCAGTAGAGAAGTGAAGAGACCGAATTGCAGGTTTTGGATCACAGTCTCGACTCCTATACGCGGTGTTTGAACGCTGTCGATTTCTTTTTCCAAACAGCCCGAAGGGCTGGGATTATTCAGTCCAGGGCAACGCCCTGGGTAAGAAAACGAGTACGAACCCTACGCCCCACGGAAGCAAAACAAAACATATTTCGCTCTTTCAGAGCTTGATCGACAACCGCGCAACCATTCCCCAGGGCGTTGCCCTGGGCTGAAAAATGTTCGCCTTTCAGGCGAATGACGGGACAAATTGTTTTCAACGACTCCGCACTTCAAACGGCCGAACGGTTACCATTTTTGCCCCACAATACCCCCGACAGGGATCGAACCTGTAACATCCTGCTTAGAAGGCAGTTCAACGGCACTTTCCGCCTACTTTTCCCCTGCTTGACGAATGTTGATAACTCTTGACATATCAATGAATTGCCGATAAATTGACCTGTACCGTGCTACGCCAAAATTGACCCGGTTTGACACTTGCCGTAGCACCAGCGTAGCACCGGAATTCGGTGCTACGCAAACTGGACCCCTAACGGAAGGGTAACACCGTGGAAAACAACCGGCTGAAATTCACCAAGCGAAGCATCGAAGCCCTACCCATCCCGGCAAACGGTCGGACCTACTATTACGATACGGCCATTCCAGGATTGGCGTGTTGCATAACGTCATCCGGGAACAAGTCGTTTTACCGAATCGGGCGAGTAAATGGCCGCCCCGTTCGACTTCTGCTTGGCAAGTTCCCTAACATCACGGTAGAGCAAGCGGGGCAACAATGCAAGGAATTTTCCGGGGCAATTGCCAAAGGGGGCGACCCGCAAGCCGAACGTCAAGCCGCCCGCGTGGAACAAACCCTTGGCGCATTGTTCGATTGGTGGATTGAAACACATGCCAAGCTGCATCGTAAAGTTTGGCCGGAAGATCAACGGCGGTTCGATCAACTATTGGCCCATTGGAAATCACGACGTTTATCGTCAATCAGCAAGAGCGAAGTACAAGCCCTACATGCCAAAGTCGGCAAGGAAAATGGGCACGTTACCGCGAATCGCCTTTTGAGCATGATTCGGGCGGTGTTCAACAAAGCGGACGGAATCGGGTTCAAGGGGGACAATCCGACCAAAGGGATTCAAAAGTTTGCCGAACATTCGCGGGACCGGTTTCTACAACCCGATGAAGTCCCAAAGCTGTTTGCGGCCCTGAATAATGAGGATCAACTATTCAGGGACTTTTTCTTAATTGCCCTTCTCACTGGGGCACGGCGACGGAACGTGCAATCCATGCGGTGGGAAGATATTCGACTGGACGCGGCCGTTTGGCGAATACCCGAAACTAAGGCAGGCGTACCCGTGGTTGTTCACTTGCCCGAAAAAGCGGTCGAAATTCTCACCCGGCGAAAGGATGAGGCCGACCAACTAAAATCGCAAATTGCCGACAGGCCAAAGCAGAAACAACCAACGGCCGAGCGAATCGCGGAAAATGCGAAGACGTTCGTTTTCTACTCACACGGAAAAACGGGCCACCTGGAAACACCTAGTTTCGCATGGAAACGAGTATGCGAATCCGCCGGGCTGAAAAATATCCGCATTCACGATCTAAGGCGAACTTTGGGAAGCTGGCAGGCAATCGGCGGTTCAAGTTTAACCGTTATCGGCAAGAGCCTGGGGCATACTTCACTGGCCAGTACCGCAGTCTACGCTCGCCTTTCGACGGCCCCCGTTGTCGAGTCCGTCAACAACGCAACGAACGCAATACTCGCGGCGGCGACACCGACTAAAAGTAAAGCGACGAAAGCAAATACCTGAACCGAAAAGCATGTGAACACTTGGTCATTTACCTAGCTTAACAGAGGGGTGCGATATTTCCAGATTCGTCTTGATGTCTTGCTTTATCAGGCTAGACTGAGGTAGCGGGAATTGCACTTACTTTTTTCGTCATGGATGACCGAAAC
>JAYUFG010000105.1:0-17866 GCA_043738845.1 Planctomycetaceae bacterium | reverse complement strand
TCTGGGGGGAGGGAACTCTCATGGCCAAAATTCGCGTACTTATTGCCGACGATCATAACGTCCTGCGGGCCGGTTTGCGGGCACTTATCAAAACGAATCCCGAAATGGAAGTCATCGCGGAAGCGGTCGATGGCGTCGAAGCCGTCACGCTCGCTCGCGAGCACAAGCCGGATGTGATTACACTCGATCTGACCATGCCAGGCGGCTCGGGACCGGACATTATTCGACAAATCCGCCATGAAAGCCCGACGACGAAAGTGCTCGTCGTCACGATGCACGACGACGCGGCCTATTGTCGTGCGGCCCTCGAAGCGGGGGCTTTGGGCTATGTCGTAAAAACGGCGGCCGACACCGAACTTCTGGTGGGGATCCAAGAGGTTTTTGCGGGCAAGAAATTCATCCATTGTGAAACACTGCATCACGCGGCCGAGTTGAAGAATAAGAATAATAAGGACATTGCCCCGCCCGATGCAGAAAAAACCAAAACGCCCTCGCTCGAATTGCTCAGCTTTCGGGAACGGGAAGTTTTGAACCTCTTGGTGCGGGGATTCACCAATCAAGAAGTCGCTGACCGTATCTATGTGAGTGTTAAGACGGCGGAGACTTATCGCGGCCGCATCAGCGACAAGTTGGGCATCAAAAGCCGGGCGGAACTCGTGCAATTCGCCCTCAGTCATGGCCTGCTGCGATAGCAACGGTTGTCGTTTTCCCAACCGATGGAAAAGGGTGATTCTTACAGCTTGCCTCTCCAGCCGGGAGCGGACATAATAATCGTGCGTGCGGAATACCTCGCGACGGGGCGACTTTTCTGAGGATCAGGTCCGATGTCTGGCTCGTTTGACCCCTACCTTGTTTGGTTAGGAATTCCGATCACGGAGCAGCCACCCCACCATTATCGGCTGCTCGGCGTGCCCGTGTTTGAAGCCAACGGAATGGTCATCTCATTGGCCGCTGATCGTCATATCGGGTTTCTGGAATCGGTCAACGATTCGGAACACGGCTTTTTGGCTGAACAGTTAATCAAGTCGATCGACGCCGCGCGAATTTGTTTGCTCGACCCGCAACGCAAATCGACCTACGACGCGAAACTGCGGTCGAAATTGTCGCCGGGTGAACCAACGCCAGAAACTGCTGGCGTTCCGGCGAACATTACACCGGTAATCACAACGACGAATAACGGTAATAATGTAACGTCCAACACGGGAACAGCCAACGGTTTACCGAATGGATTGCCCGGTTTACCGAATGGCGCGACTCCAACTCCGCAATCCGTTACTCAGCCGATCAGACAACCGACACCAGCCGCGCGCGAACCTCTCACGGCGGTTGTCGTGGAAGATGTCGAACCAGAACCGCTCGGTGAGACTACAAATGCCGATTGGGCACCGGTCCCCGCCTGGATGGAAGATTCACCGCCGGACGTAAAACCAACTTCGAGTCCGCCGAAGGTCGCACCTCGCCCCGCACCGGTCGCGGCTGCCTCGCGACCCCCTGCAACTCGTCCACCAAGCAGAACGAACGAAATTTCCCATCCCGATACCGATGCAGGTTCCGACACGGACGATTCGCTCTCGTTTTTGGCCAGCCCCGGAATGAAGAGTTCACCAGCCTCCGAAGCGGTCGGTTCTCCGCGACCGAAGCAAAGCGTTTCTTCGGCGGCATCCTCGGCCAAATCGCGGGGGGCGGTTGGCTCTTCCAAAGGAAACACGGGCGGCGGAAAGCCCGCGACCGGGAGAGGGGGCAAGAACGATCCCGCTCAGGGTAAACCGTCCAACAAAAACGGCCGCATGATGGCGATCTTCCTGCCCACCGGTATCTTCATCGTCGCCCTAATGGTGATTATCTACTTCATGTTTATCAGCGGCGGCACGAGTAAATCGAAATCGTCTCCAAAACCAGGGACGACAACCTCTCCCAGCGGTGGCGCGTCGCCCAAAAAATCGAGCAAGTAGCTCCGAATCGCACGTGACATCTGTTTCTGGTCCATTTTTTAGTGGCCCTATTTTGTTGACGGAATACACGCTGGGCGAAATGGCCGGTTGTCGCAGGACTCAAGCCAATCGTCGCACCAAAAATTGGCGAGCTTTCGATAAATGCCTAATTGGTTTTTACTCAGTAACCCGTTAGAATATGCTGGCTATCGCATCACCGAGCAACGTTTTTTACCATAGATTTCCATACTTTCCGAAATTCGCGCATGACCACCACCTCTGCCTCGACCAGCGTCGCCGCTCCGATGTCGTTTTCCGTTCGCTGGAAGTTGTCGGTCATGATGTTTTTGCAGTACGCGATTTGGGGGGCGTGGCTGCCACTCTTTTTCGCATTCTTGACAGAATATCGCGGTTTGGCGACTGGTCAGGCGGTGATGTTGTTCGCAATCGCCGCGATTGGTGCTTTGGTCGCACCGTTCTTTGCCGGACAACTGGCCGACCGCTGGATGAATACGGAGAAGTTCCTGGGTATTAGTCATCTTCTAGGCGCGGCCCTCGTTTGGCAACTCGGTTCCGTCGAAGGATACTACGCTCTGATGGTCTTTGGGCTGACCTACTCGCTGATCTATGCGCCGACATTGTCGTTGACGAACTCACTCGCCTTTCATCATATTCCCGACCGAGACCGCGACTTTGGCCGCGTGCGAGTGTGGGGCACGATCGGCTGGATCGTGGTTGGCATTGGTATGGGCCATTGGCTGCTCAATCGTCACACCCTGGATGAAACGACTGCCACCGCCGACTTGCTGAAGAACGAAGTTTTTGCTGACAAGTCACTGCCGTTTGTAGCCCTGTCCGACGGCAGCGAAATTCGCGGCGTGATTGTCGAACAGAATGAGAACATCTTGATTCTGAACAAAGGGACCGCCACAGAACCCGAATATCATGCGTGGCCTCGCAGTAAGGTGAAAATCAAAACGATCATGGACCAACTCCGGCCCGAGTTGGCAGGTTCTGTAAAAGAAGCGGTCGATTCCGTGAAGAGCGGCACAAAAACGGCCGCTGTGGCCCAAACGTCCTTGCTCGCCCAAAACGAGTTGACCTTACTTCACGTCAAAGGGGGCGAAACGGCGATTGGTCAACTCACCCTGCTCAAGTTGAAGGATGGGACAGAGGTCGAAGGGACGCTGCTCTATCAGTCGGGCACTCCGCAGCTTATTGTTTTGGCTCCTTCCCAGGGCACCGAACTTCTCGTCTACACCGCCGAGCAGGTACAAATGCAGTCAACCCGGCTCGCCGACGGACCGCCCGTCATTGGCAAACTCGACAAAGACGATCCCCAACAAGTCTCGCTCAAGCTCAATGATGGAACGACGAAAGAAATTGCTCGCGACGACATTCGCAGCCAAGAAAAATATGGCGTGTTTCAAGCTGACTTCGTCGCTAAAACGATCCGCCAAAAACAAGTCGTCGGGATGGGCGATGCCTTTCGTCTGAGTGCGATCCTCGGCGTCGTGATGGGTTTGTTTTGTTTCTTGCTTCCCGCCACTCCACCGAAAAAGGGGGAAGCCCCCTTGGCGTTCATGGAAGCCTGGACCGAAATCAAAAAGCCAAAATTGATCACGCTCTTTTTGATCGCCTTTCCGGTCGGCTGCATCCATCAGTTTTACTTCGTCTACACTGCGTCGTTTTTATCGACCAAGAAATTCCCGGGCGGGGATTTGATCAATAAAATTATGGGCGTCGGCGGTGGTGGGTTGATGACCATCGGCCAGATCGCCGAACTAGCCGTCTTGTTTATGATGCCTTTTGTCGCGAGCAAACTGTCGCGAAAATCGCTCCTCACGATTGGGTTGTTGGCGTATACGCTACGCTTTTTCATCTTTGCGTATGTGCCGACGTTGTGGGCGGTGTTGCCCGCGATTGCCCTGCATGGCCTTTGCTTCGGTTGTTTTTTCTTCGTGGCCTATATGATCGTCGATGAGGAGACCACCAGCGACGTGCGAGCGAGTGCCCAGGGGTTATTTAACTTGATTGTCGTGGGACTTGGAATCATCGTCGGCAATGTATTTGCGGCCATCGTCGGCGAAGCCGCAACGACCGATAAAGTCATTGATTACACCAAGCTCTTTAGCATCCCGATGTGGGTTGCCATTGGCTGTCTCGTCGCGCTGTTACTGTTCTATCCGTCAAAACGCCGGGGAGCAGCACCGTCCGGTCGCAATTGAGAAACCGAATCAAATGCGTTTAGGACCGGATGATTCACAGAGTAGCCTGCGGGGCTTGGCGATCAGGAATTTTCCCGGAATGGTTGAACCGAAGGGGCGGACGGACGCAACGTGGTGTAAGACGAACGGGCGTTGTTGCGTTGTTATTTCGTTATCATATTGTCGATGGGAATGTCGGTTTTAGCCCCAGTCGAGTCGGCCCATTTGACAATCACGTGAGTGGGACTCGGCTGCTCGTCTTCGCTCAGGCGAACTTCAATATCGACCCATTCATTACCATTCATCGAGATCGGCGAACTCGATTCGTATTGTTGCACTCCGTTCCAGCCGCCTGCATGTCGATGGACGATCTGTTCACCATTGATCGACAGCCAGCATTCATTGTCGCAACAGACCCAAAACGTGTACGAGTCTGTCTTGGGTGCTGCGATCTTGCCGGTCCAAATGGCCGATTTCAAGGGGGCGGAAGTAGTTGAAGTGCCGCCGGGCAAGGGAACGTTGTACGCCTTGCCATAAATCTCAGAATTTCCAAACGGAAGGTTCAGCGACGTATCGACTCGATCTTTGGACGTTCCCGTAAACTGACCGGTATAATAAGTCGCCGCAAGGCCATGTTCGGCCAGTGACTCGGATGAGGCGACATAGTTCTTTTGATAAGGCATCCACAAATGGTCGTGAATATCGCGGGAGGTCGGATCGATGTCATCGCTAATGTGCGAGCTGACATTGCCGCCGAAATGCAGGACGTTGATCATCCCATTGTGGCGGCCAATTTTTCCGGCATCCCAGCGTGACGCGCGGGTCGCGTCTTTGATGTTGTACCCGACGACCTCGGCGATCAAGGTGGTATAGTCCAAGAAAATGATTTTTCGCTCGTCACTTTGTCCAAAGCGGCCAATCAAATTATTTACGCCGTAGCCGCGCGCTTTGTCATCGGTGGGGCAAACGAAAACGGCATGCTGCTTCTGCATGAAATTGTCTTCGAGAAAGGCCGCCGCCCCCTTGGCCTCCAACGTATTTTTTCCGCCTCGGTTGGCCAAGGCCGCTTTCACGGCGAGACCAATTTGATGCAAATTATTCTGGCAACTGGCCGACCGGCCATTCTCGCGAATTCCCTGAATGGCGGGCATCAAGAGGGCCATCAAGATGCCAATAATCGTGATTACAACCAGCAACTCGACGAGCGTAAAACCAGCTTGTTTGGGGCGTTTCATCACATTTATTTGGGTTAAAGTAGAGTCCGATGACAATGGATTTACGAAAATTGTTTAGCCGCATGAAGTGTGGAAAAATTCCAATTGCAAAACAGCCCGAAGGGCTGAGATTTTTCAGCCCAGGGCAACGCCCTGGGTAACGTGACCACCACGAACATTAACGCCCCAACGGGGCAAAACAAAACGTATTTCGCCCTTTCAGGGCTTGATCGACCAGGATGATTGGATTACCCAGGGCGTTGCCCTGGGCTGAAAAATGTTCGCCTTTCAGGCGAATGAACCAGTAGACTGTTTACATTAACTTCGCACTTCAAACGGCCAAACTGTTACGGATTTACAAAACATGAATGGACGAAATCAACGGCCTACTTTTTCGTTGCCTTTTCAGTCCCCTCGGGCAATGGTCGATTCTTTAGTTTTATTAAATACTCGTTCCACACGATTTCCTCGGCGTCGAGTTCTTTCATTCGCTGTTCGCTTTCCGGCAGCGTGTAAGGCTTAACCCAGCTTTGGTATTTCTGGCGGTCGGGTTCTTTTTCGCTGGCACGATTACGTGTTTTCCAACACTCCGGACAAGTTGGCACGTCAAACCCACCTAGTTTCTGTCGCTCTTTCGAAACATCTGTTCCTTGCGGAAGTTCGATCTGCGAAAGATCGCCGTTCGGGGCTACTCGTAATAGTGGATCAACATGGGCAAACACGAAAGGATGACCGTCCTTGCCGTTATTTTTTCCGGGACAATTTGGATTCAAACAGTGATACGCAGGAAAACAAATATCACCCGTCTCTTTGTCGGAAAACGGAAGCGAATCGCCCGGCGCGACGGACGTTTTGCCTTTCACCGTGACATACAAGGCGGGCAGTGCCCTCCGTTCATCATCAATTTCTCGAAAGGTGCGTGGATGAGACGGCTTGCCGTTTGATCCACAGCCGACCAAACTCGTCAATGTGAGCATCGCGGCCAAGCATCCAAACATGCTGCGCATTCGAGATCGACTCCACTTTCATTTATGAATAATATCGTGAAAAGTTCCCCTCCCGGTGGAGGCCGACCTTTTCAAAAATCAATCAGGCCGCAACGCTGTCGACGGGATCGGTTCGTGCTGGCCTGTTCCCGGCCCTTGCCAATGCAGGGCGAAATGGTACGGACCGTCGTAGTTGGTGCAGGTGACGTCAATGGTCACCCAATTGCCAGACTGCAACGAAACCGGGGAAGAAGCGGCCCAACTTCCCTGGTTTACCCAATGCCAGCCGGTGTTAGAGTAAACCTTTTGGCCGTTGATCGTCACTGTGCAGCCGTCATCGTGGCATACATAGAAGGTATAGTTGCCCGTTTTTTCCGCGTTAATACGCCCCGTCCAATGGACGGAATTGGTCCGATCATTGCCGGGATAATTCGGCAACAACGGGTCGTTTTTATGACCATCTGAACTGGTTCCGTGGGGATACTCCAAATCGGGATCGACCCGTTCGATGGCGGAACCGGACCAGTTCTCTTTTCCGATTCGATACTCGCCCTTGATTCCCGGATTGTGCGTTGAGGAAAAAGTCGCGGAGGTAATCGCTTGATACGGCATCCACCAATGGTCGTGAATGGCCTTTGATGTGGGGTCAATGTCGTCGGCGATTTTACTATCGACATTTCCACCCCAATGCAGAACGTTCATCATTCCATTATGGCGAGGTTCGTTCAGCTTCAACCAAGTGCTGGCCCGATCATTGTCGGTGATGGCTGGTCCGACGACGTTTGCCACCAGCGCACCTCCAGCATAATCGAGCATCAGAATTTTTCGTTCATCACTCTGGCCCATCTTGTCGGCCAAGTTGTTGATCCCGTATCCACCCGTCGAGGCCGATAATTCGGGACAGGTTATCACTCCGGTTTGCTTGGACAGATGCTCATTAACATTGGCCTTCCAAGCTGGGGGTACGATCTTATTCCGTCCATTCGATTGGGCGAGAAAGGCCTTAAACGCCACGCCGATCTGCTCCAAATTGCGTTGGCAATTTGCCGTGCGGGCATTGGCACGAATTCCTTGAATCGCGGGCATCAAGAGGGCCATTAAAATGCCGATGATTGAAATCACGACCAGCAACTCGACCAACGTGAACGCCCCGCGATGTTTGCGCAGCATGGGACACCTTCGATGACTTGGGTGACTGAGAAAAGAAAAACCGTAGGACCAGTCTGGACCACTAACAGATAACCTAACCCATTGCGGGGCTAGTATCAATCTATCTTTTCGGGTGGCCCGGTATTTTATCGCGTGACCGCCAACGCACGCTGCGGAAAACCTGCGACAACCGACTACCTGCCGTCTTCCCCGACAAGTCTGCGCACGCCCAAAGGATCGGTCGGGTCGAGTTTGACGAGCATTTCGACGACATCGCCCAATAGGTCCAGCTTTTCCAGCTTTTTGAGGCAAAACGCCAAACCCTTACCCGATTCAAAAAAAGCCTGATTGGCGGGCAGGGCATATCGGATTGGCGTCGGCTTGCCCGCTTTTTCCCAGGCCTTGGTCCCAATTTGGACGGCGTAACCAAAGTGTGCCCGGGCGAGGTGAAAGTCCTGATCGAGCAGGGCCAGTTCGCCCAACTGCCGATGGGCGTCGATATAGTCGGGACAACCGTTGAGCAACCACCGCAGTTCGTCCACGGCGATTTCATGCTCCCCCTCGGCAACCATCGTTTGGACTTCTTCCAGATCGTCCCGCCGATCCAGGGCACAGCGAGGGTGCAAAAACTCCCACCCTTTTTCGTCGGGCGACTTCCGCAAGACGACCGCCGTCGCCGCTCGCGCGACCGGCTTGCTCCCGGAGTTCCTCCGAAATTTATCGTTACGTTTGGGTGGAGGTTGGCTCAAGGGGAGAGACTGCTTATTGAAATGAGGATTGAACACAACCGAACCCATGTCGCTGAAAGCGAACCCTACTTTTTCAAAGGCCGAACTTCGCTTTAACGACCATGTACCACAACATTCTCGCAATCGCAAAGCCCGCAATCAACATTAGCGGCACGAACAAGGTCGCCGCCCGTTCTGTTACTTTGTGAATTTTTGTGAGTCCGCTAAATAAGAAAAACACCATCAGCGTTTCCGCGAATAGCATCAGAGAAGCATCAATAATGTATACAAAAAAACCTTCCTTTAGTATGGCGTTGAGAAGTCCCGTGAGAAGAACACCCAATCCCAAAGGCAATATAGAAGTACCGACTAAAAACACATCAGCCGAATAGGACAACTCCGGATTTGTATTGATGCGAATGAGAATGCAAACTCCCAAAAGCGTCCCGACAAACAATACCAACCCGATAAAGCCCCAAAAATACGTTTCGAATTCAAATGACGGAGGGCGCGGAATGATCGAAGTGTGGGAACCGATAGCCGACACAATGAGATGACTCACAAGCAACACAAGGATAAACACGATCCCGACCGGCAAAGCTTTACCCGGACCGAGGGAGTTATACGCTTCCGCGATCCCGCCCATCGGATCATTCAGCAACAGTTTCGCCGCACCGACCGCCTGTTGAGACGCTTCTTTTGCCGCTGCGGTGGCTTGACGCAGATCGGGAGCGGGGCCATACATCCCCTGCGCCGTGGAGCGCTCCGGTTGCGAAGTTGGCGGCGGTGGAGGGGGGACGACACCAGGAGTCCCTTCCGGAAAAAGTCCCTTCACCGTGCCCGCCGCGACCCAATCGGGTTGTCCCTCTCGCCAGATCATGTCGGTCGGTTTTAGTTGGCCAGCCGTCGCCATCTGCTTCAACTGCGCAGCGGGAATCGGACCTTTTTGTTCGCCGTTCGATTCGTACCAAAAGCTGGCCTCGGCCATATTTCGCTCCCCTCCAAAAGTGGAAAACTCGCGTGTTGCCTCACTATCTTCGCCAGATTCTCCGCCGGAAGCAAGGGCTTTTCAATTCTCAGCCGGAAGTTGGTGCGACAGGGGGTAGCCAAATTTGCGACAGGTCGGTAGTTTTCTGATCGGGCAGGATGGTTGCGTCCGAGGGACGTTCCTAACCTGTTCCGTAGGAGGCGAGCGTTACTTTTCATGATAAGCCCCGAACCTATTTCCACTTTCCACTCCCGCCGATCGCCCGAACTTGGCGAGCGGGCATTGAATTTGTAAAATGCCCGCCGCACGTTCACGACACATCGCAAGATCAGGCGAGATAACGGGGGAAAGATGGACCAAATCGAAGAAGAAAACGAAAGTGCCCAAGCAGAAAAAGAAACTAACTTCGGAACAGCGGCGGGCCAAGCGGGAGCAGAAGGAAAATACGATGGTCATTAGTTTCTCCACGGAAAGCAGCAGCGGGTTCCCCGTCCGCCGACGATCGACGGCATGTCGGTCGAAGAATTCTACTTTCGCAACGCGACCCCCATCGAGTTGCACCAGGACGAACTTTGGGAATATCTCTGATGCCCGCCCTTGAAATACGAGAATGGCGGCGTTAATACTCTGCCCGCGGAAGGGATGCTCGTTTGTCGCACCTCGCCCGTTCGGTTCTTTTCTAAAAGGAGTCTCCATTGAACGAATCCAGCACGGTCGAGTGGTTGTCAAACGCCATCAAGCAGGCAACCCGTTCGGCAAAGTTTTGCGTTGCGGGAAGTTTTCCTGGCCTTGAGGCGGGACTTGATGTCGAAGGTGTCGGGCCGATCAAACTGCCGCTCCTGCCCAAGACCGTTAAGAAACTCGTCGCTGCCTGTCGAGTGGCTCCGTATGGAAAGGGGACCGAAACGCTCGTCGATACGAAAGTGAGAAAAACGTTCGAGCTGGACCCGATAAAGTTTCGTCTCAGCGACGAATGGAATTCCGCTATGGCCAGTTTAATGCCCGCCGTTGCGGAACGACTGGGACTGCCCGCCGATCAACTCGAAGGCAAGTTGTATAAACTGCTCGTGTATGAAACGGGCGGTTTTTTTCTGACCCATCGCGACAGTGAAAAACAGGCCGGAATGGTCGCGAGTATGATTGTCGTTCTGCCGAATCTGTTTTCCGGCGGGACGTTGGTGGTGAGGCACGGCGGCGAAGAGCAGAGACTCCATTTGATGGAAGCAGCAACGGGAAAGGCACCCTGCTATGCCGCGTTTTATGCCGACTGTGAACACGAAATAGAGCATGTGATGAACGGCGTGCGAGTCTGCCTCGCCTATAATTTAGTTTTGAAGCCGAGTCGCAAGAGCCCTGCCAACGAACCTCTGGAATCTCCCCAGGACGATCTCGTCGATTCGATCATTACCTGGGTCGAGAAGCAGCCGAAAAGGCCCCTCGTCTTCGCGTTGGAACATCATTACACATCAGCCGGTTTGTCGCTTGAACTGTTGAAGGGAGCGGATCGACAACTTGCGGAATTGGTTTGTTCCGCAGCGGAAGCGACGAATTGCCTCTCTCATTTTTCGCAAGTCGAGCGGCATCGGCTGCAATTTGCCGACGATGGAAATTACTCCAAATACAACCGCAAGCCCGGCCGGAAAATTAAGGTCGGTGAAACTTACGAAGACAATTTGAGCGGCACCGAATGGACCAACATCGACGGCAAGAAACAGCCCTTTGGCAAAATCGCGTTCGACATGGCCGCCATTGTTTCGTCGATTCCTGTGGAGGATTGGAAACCGACCACCGAAGATTTTGAAGGATTCACCGGCAACGAGGGGAACACACTGGAACGGTGGTACCATCGTTCCGCAATTGTCCTGTGGCACCGCGATCAGCATTTCGACGTGGTCGCCAGTTCCGGGGCGAGTGAAAGCATTCCGTTTTTTCAAGCCATGCTGAACAAACTCGCCAAAACTCCCAAAAAACGGATCGAGGAAGCTCGCACCGACTGTTTGCGATTCGCTCGGGCCATCGTCGAGATGTGGCCGCAGCAGGGATATGGATACCGGACCGAACAAGTAAAAACTGCTTTGAACAACTTCCCAGAGTTACTTTTGAAACTGCATGATCGCGATTTGATTGCCAAGTTTCTGGCCAAGGTTGCGGAACACGATCCAGACTTGTCGATCGATACGTTGGTCGTCGCCGCGTGTAGTGAATTTGGTTGGAAGGCGTTAGAGGCCGAGTTGAAGCAACTTTTCTCCCTGCCCGTGAATGCCCCAGCCCAACGACGACCAGAACTGGCAATTCGTGATGTGGATTGGTTGTCGGCCTATTGTTGCGACAAAACGGTCGATCACGACAAAGCGGAACTTGCAAAAACTTTGTGTTCACTGGCGGTCGAACGCTTTTGCAAACCAGGCCCGCCCCGACCGAGCTATTATTCGCCGACGGACCGGTCCGAAGCGACCATCGCGGAAGACTCGCTCCCGCTGTTGCTCAAGGCGATTGCGGCGGGCGGGCGTAGCGAAGATTTGTCGCGAGTGATCGACTTCGCGAAGAAATTTCCGAGCGAATTCAGTCTCGACTTTTGCCAGGTTCCCACCCTAAAGGCGTTGATACCGTGGTCGAAGAAAACTTTGAAAAACGTTCCCCAACCGCTGGCGAAGTGGCTCACAGAGGTCCGTGAACACTTGGAGTCGATTACCGCCGAGCCACCCTCTCCACCCGCCGATATGACGCGACCGGCAAACTTCGATTGCCAATGCCGTTTCTGCGGCCAACTCAAAGCGTTTCTCTCCGATCCAGTAAACCCAATGGGAAAAATTTCGGCGGCCGAATCGTCGCGACGGCATTTGCTCGACGAGATTCATCGGAATAAATTGGACGTCACCCACACGTTGGAACGAAGGGGCAGTCCCCTTTCGTTGATCTTTACCAAGACCACGGGTTCCTATGAACGGTCGGTAAAACGGTTCGAGGCCGACCAGAAGCTGTTAGCCACGTTGCTGAAAGTGGCCGAGAAGTAAGGCCAGCGGCCGATAAATGACACAAGTGACTATCGCAATCATTTTGGTGCATTCGATGCGTCGTAGTAAAAGGATCGGATCATAAATCATTGTCGTCTTTCGCTCCTAGGCCGTGAATTTATTGGAAGGTTTGTCATTCGGAAGTTGTAGGGTCCGCTGTGCGGACTGGGAGTTCGCGAATCACACTGGTAATTCGCGGGAAAAAGGGATCGCAAACAAATGGTCCGCACAGCGGACCCTACCGATCGGTCGCAATTCAATAAATTCAGAGCCTCTCCGAGAAAGGACACTTTTTGCCGTTGTGACGTACAACAACGGGACAGTTATTTATGCGCCGGTCCTTAGGAAATTAACTTCCCGGTGGCACGATCAATCGGTTAGCCGCGACCGGGTACCCGCTTGCGGGTGGCGGAGCGTGCAAGGATCACTCAACAACCGTGTCGAAAACAAAGTAACATCAGGGAAATAATTTCGGTCCAATTCCTTACGGTCCGTCGTATACCCAACTGTCCTTGCTCCGATCAGCCTTTCTCTCTCCTCTCCCATCGTCGGTGGGGTCGGATTATACGGATTGTAACGAGCGAAGTCGAAGCGTTGCCTGAAAAGTTTTCCCAATCCGATTTTCCTCGCACCCGATTGAACGTCATAATATAATGTGAAGATATTCCCTAGACGCGGAGACTCCGTTCGTCTGTCTCACGATTCTTACTTTCTGATTCCCAAAAGGGTTCCAGCATGTTGTCCTATTCTTCTTCGTTTCGCCGGTTGTCATCCGTCTCTTTTGCCGGACTGACGTTGACTATGCTGCTTTCAGGCAACGCCTTCAGCCAACCTACCGAGGATCCGATCAGCACGAAATCGCCGACGAAGCCGCAAACCAAGAAGGCCGACATCGACGATCCGTTCAGTGACACCGCTTTGCCAAAACCCAACGTTGAAGGGGAAAAAAAGCCGGAGAAAATCCCAGAAGTTCTTCCCCCCGCCGACGAAGGGAAGAAACCAGCCGACGATAAAATGCACCCGTCCGATCTGCCGGGCGAAACACCCATGGGCGATATGATCGACAAGTCCGACACCGACACGGGCGGAGTCGATCCTAAATTGAAGGCCGGGCTAGAGATGATCGACGAACACAAATTCGCCGAAGCTGCTAAGCACTTCAAGGAGCTTGTAAAAAAGGATCCGAAACTTGCAACGGCTCACTCGTTACTGGCGTTAAGTTATCGCCTGATGGAACAATATGACGAAGCCCTCGAAGAGTATGGCGAAGCACTCCGCCTGTCGCCCGACGATAGCGAAGTCTTTTATCGCCGTGGCATCGTGTGGTTTCAAAAGGGCGAATTCGGAATTGCGATGGACGATTTTAATGAAGTGCTGGGCTTCAATGATCGGGATGCCCGAGCTTATTTGTGGATCGGGTACTGTCACTTGGAACAGGGCAACGTCGGCCGTGCCTTTGACGCCTATTCCCGCGCGATCAAGTATGATCCAGAATTGATCATCGCGCACATCAATCGCGGTTTGGTCAATATCACGTTGAAGAACTATGATGCGGCCGTGATGGACTTCAACCACGTGATTCGACAGGAGCCGAAAAACAGCGAGGCATACTATTTTCGTGGTGTGGCTTACGGTCGAGCCGAAAACGATGACCTAGCCATTGCTTCATACTCGGCCGCAATCCGTCTCATGCCGAACTATCCGGAAGCCTATTACAACCGAGGATTAGCTCATCAGCGGATGGGCAACACGGCGCAAGCCAAGGTTGACCTCCATCAAGCCGAATTGCTCGACCCGAAATTAAATCAACGCATGTCCCGCACGGCCACGATCTCTGCCGCGCGATAAAGGAAGCACAAAATTCCGGCATCGGCCAACCCTCTCTGCGATCCGTTTGTGAGACGTCTGTAACCGTTGTGTATCAAAAGCCGATGCTCGTGCGAATGACTCAGACGAGAATCTCGACGGCGGGATTCCACCAGGAGTTCTTCTGCGGACCCTCTTTTTTCTCGATTTCGCGCAATCGTAGTTCGTCCGCTTTTTTCGCCGCCTTTTCCTCCTCGGGCGAAGAGTCTTTCAAATCGACCTTTTTTGGCTCCTCGCAACCCACGAACAGCACGCATCCCAACAGCAACGCCCAGCGAAGTCGCATTTCAAAATTCCTCTTAAAAGTGTCGCTCAAAAACGGTGATCGGTCGTCGAGCCGTTCGCTGCGGAAACAATTCTCTTTTCACCGGTCGCGAGCCTTGCCCAGAACGCCGCAAACGTTCTCAATAAACCGGCACGAAACGGTGTTCATATCCTATTGCAAATCTTCGAGACTTACTTGCAATCCATCATTGATAATACACAGCCGACGAAACATCTCCGGGTTAATCGTGTAACCAAAGGTGTGGACGCTCGCATCCCCCATTGCCATGTTGAAGACCTGCGTGTGGGCGGCCCCAAATTTACTCGAGGCCGTGTCTGGGTCGGGGCAGGGTGTCACAAAACAGGCGTGCGCATGATCCGGAGCGGGCGTAATTGTCAGGCTTCCCTCGCGATATATCTCGCTGTCCCAACCGGTTGAAACGCATGCCTCATTGTCGTCGTAACTGCTGCCGTAGGCCTTGGGATTCAACTGCTTTTCGCCCAACATGGCTGTGTGTGCCAGCCCGTCCTTGACTTTGGACTCCGTCATTTCCGTCATCGCTCGCATGTGGACCAACATTCCATCCTTGCCATTCGACCCGGCGCAGCCCGCGTAATCGACTTTGCCCACTCCGTTCACAAGTTCGGGTGCCCGTCGGGTAGGGCAGTAATAAACGCTCACGGCATATTTCTGAATGGTCGAATCGGACGTGTGCCGATGGACGGCACCTTCACCAATGAACGGCATGATTTGATACGTCCAGCCCCAATCTTTGCGACTGCCCGGTCCACAACAGCCCCAATCCTTGGAAGGTGGGCTGGCACAGTTCTTCGCGTCTTGATCGCGAATGCCTGGAGTGTCACAGGCGTTTCGTCCGCCATCCGGGAAAAAATGATATGCCGTATTGAAGTTCTTAAAACCTAACGCAATCTGCCGAATGTTGTTGCTACATGTCGAACGTCGCGAAGTTTCTCTCACGGCGGCCAAAGCGGGCAACAACAGGGCAATCAACAACCCGATGATGGCGATCACCACCAGCAGTTCGATCAGCGTAAACGCCGAACGCCTTTCACGTGCAGAATTTTTCACTGGGGCACCTCCGAACGAAGGGAATGAAACGGAATAAATCAGATAAGAAAACAGAAAAAACTACGAACTAAATGAGATGGGTATTGGAAACACGCCGTAGAAAAGGACGGTCCCACATCCAAATCTAACAAAACGCGCACAAAAAAGCCACGTTTTTATCGGAAAGGCTAGGATTTTTCGACCCGTTTACGAATGGCCGGGGTTACGGGCGACTGAAATAGAACGGCTGATGCTCATTCAGACGGTCACGACGCCCAGTTCAGAATGGACCGAATCCACCAGCGTCGCGTCGATTCTTTGGACACGGTTTCCCGCCCCCGCCAAAAGTGCTAGTTGAGCCAATTGCTTGACTCGCCGGGGAATTCCGTCTGTCAGTTCGTACAGCCTCTGCATGGCGTCGCCGGTGAAGAGGGGCGAAGTCCGGCCAGCCTGGGCCACCGCCACCGTTAGATAGTCGGCCGTATCGGTCGCGTCCCAGGCCTCGACATTGATTTGGAGGTCGGCCAAGTCGAGCAACCGAGGCCCTAGGCGGCCAAGGTTAGTTCCTTGTGACGTCAGCACCACACTCACGCGAACGACGGGTGAACATTCGGCTTGAATGAGCCGCACAATTTGCGAGATCACCTCGGGCGAGGCTTCTTCCGCATCGTCGAACAGAAGCACGGTCGAAAAATCGCGATAGCGGTTTTCGGCGAACCGGTTTTGTACCATCCGCCAAATCTCAAACGATTCTGCTTCAACATCAGGCGACAAACCTAAACCGGCGGCGACTTGCCACAACACTTCACGAGCGTCGGCGGCGACCAAATTCACAATCGCGACGTCATGTCCCTTTCGCAAAAGTTGTCGTGCCAGCACCGCCAGCAGCAGCGACTTGCCACAACCGGACGGACCAAGAAGTAGACCGACCCTTTGATGTTCTTCCACCAAAAAATGCAACCGGGCGAGTGCCTCTTCATGAATCGGGCTTTGAAAGAACGACCGCGCGTTCAAGCCTTCTGCAAAGGGCGAACTACGCAAACCCCAATAGTCGCGATACATCGGGTTCCCTCCCGCAGTGTGAAAATCGGACGGTGATTGAATTTGGTCGGGTCGTGCTGAAACGAAAACGAAGGGGACGGTCGTGGCCGACCGGCTAAGCGACACTCGACGAACGACAACCCAGCATCCGGAATGTATCGACCAAATGCCGATCGAACTTGAATTTCCGGCCTATTTTGCCTTGGAGTAATCGGCGAACGCCTCGGCGATTTTCCCCGCCTTCTCGTCACCCTTGTGCAACACGACCCGATAACGAAACGCCACGCTCTCTCCGGCGGGCAGATGATACGCCCCTTGCCCCTCGACCTTGAAGTCCTTTTTGCCGAACGGATTGGCCGCGAACAGGCCATACGTGCGAACGTGCCAGCAGGTCGGATAACGAAAACTGCTGGGGTGATTGAGGATCGCAATCCCGAGCGTCTCACCCTCGATGGGTCCATAATAATCAACCCACGCGGCGGGCTGTCCCCAGGCGGCTGCGTTCGTTTTTCCCTCCGAGGTCACGATCATGCCCGTCATTTTCGGCTCGGTCTTTTTCGCGTCGGCACCCTTCTTTTCAGGCATGGTCCAGGCGTCAGGCACGCGGACGCCGAAACTTCCTTCTTTCGTATCGCCAAATTCGACCGGGCCGTCGGTCGCCGTAATCTTGATCGCAAAGTCGATCCACCGCACGTCGTCATTGCCGCCGAAGACCAAGGTCCGCTCGTCAGCACAAACCCGTTTGTTGTCGGGCGACATCCAGTCGTTCTTGGTGACGACGGTCGCCTCTTTGCCGCCAGCAACCGTGCCGAACTCTCGATGGACGATCGAACCTTTCTTACCGCCGACTTCGGTCCAAAAGTCGATGCCGTTGACTTCGCCATGCGTGAACCACAGCGAGCGATGATGGGGATGATCGGACGATTCGCCGGGGACTTTTTCCACGAGCGGATAGTCGCGCATCATTTTCTTGTCGGTCGGTCCATAGATCGGATAAACGATTGGTTTGGTGTTCGACTTGGTGACATATTCGGCAAACCGCTTACTGTCGATTTTGATTGTTACACCCTGCTCACTTTTTTCGGCCGTCAATTCGGCGGCGGAAACAAGGTCCGACGTGCATAAAAACAACACGCACGAAAACGTCAGCAGCGATTTTGTGGAGTCAACACGCAACATGGGAATTTCCTGGAATGAAAGATGGGGCAAGCGTTGGCGCGGTAATGTGGCCGGGACGTAACTATTCAGCAATCTTGAGCAAAGCGACCTTATCGTACCGTGCGGATGGGCGAGAGACAACTATTTTCGGGCGGTCGGTGACCCCAGAAAGAGCGTTGGACGCAGGAGTAAAAAGAGGGGTAATTGAATTTATTGAAACGGCAAACTGCCCGTTTGCCTTTCCGAGAATG
>JAYUFG010000104.1:0-17884 GCA_043738845.1 Planctomycetaceae bacterium | reverse complement strand
CGGTCGGGTCGCAGTAACTTTCAATTCCATTCGCCCGGGGCGATCCGCCTGAATGCTGACAATGCCAGCGTTTGAATCACGCTCTAAAAGGTTTCCCGTTACCGATGTTGCAAGCAGACTGACACGCGAAAATGGATTAGGTACGACAAGCCATTGCTCATTGAACGGTTGCAGACCTGGAATGTTGGTGTTATTCGCCGACTTCAAAACGTACTGGACGCCCGCCGCACGGAGCGCGTCGAGTGAATGATAATCAAGCGTGCGAGCCGGTTCCATACCTGTGTAACCATCCACGCGACTCCAGCCCGCAAGCGTGATACGGTTGCCAATTCGTAAGCCACTTTCGGTTTGAGAAATCAAATCGAGTGCGAGCCGATCACCTGGTTTTCCCGGCGGCGGATTCGTCGGCGTGATGAACTGTGCAAGCGTTTCGTGATGCGGAAAGACCGAGTAGCTCAGACCATAACTACCCAGATCAACGGCCGTCAGTACAACCAGCGGAGCGATTGCCCAGGTTCGTCCGCGAGCGAGTAGGAAAATCAATGCCGCCGCCGAAAC
The DNA here is from genome assembly GCA_043738845.1 of Planctomycetaceae bacterium. Taxonomy (GTDB): domain Bacteria; phylum Planctomycetota; class Planctomycetia; order Pirellulales; family DASRSE01; genus DASRSE01. The sequence goes on along the minus strand of JAYUFG010000104.1, from coordinate 17,326 downwards.
GAACAATATCGGCCCGAGGATTACAACGGGCCAAGCTGCGATTTGTTCAGGCCACACGATTGTCGCCAGCGGAATGACCATCAGACTAATCCCCGTCATCCACAACAGGGGCTTCAAAACTGGCCAGTGGATCATTGTCGTCTTTCGCTCCGCGAAAGGACGCTTTTTCATCGGCGTACCGGTTTCAATTTCGGAAGACGCTTCCTTATCAGACGCTGAGCTCGGTAAGCCAATCAGCCGCATTAGTCCCACCGCAGCCAACACAGCAATCGCGAATTGAAACAACACGATTCCGCGACAAGGAAATCGAAACCGACCCACGACGGGCAACAACGTTTGCAGTCGATACAGCCCACCATATTCGCCGAGCGACAACACCAACGCGAAAATCGCGAAACAACAGGCGGCCCGGATAAAGCGACCCTGCGGGTTCCACATTCGGCGGTTCGTCAGCAGAAAAACGGCCAGCAAAATCGGGACGGCTCCACAATATAGCCCCAATTCATGCGTGTTTTGCCCCACCACTCGCGATTTGAACAAATAGGGAGCGACAAGTTGCACAACATTCAACGGATCGAGCGAACCGCTCACCGCGAAGTCGCTGCTCGCCGTTTGGCGAGTCGAGTGTTGCAGCGCATCAAACGTCGGCAGGAGTTGAACGCCAGCGAGCAGTAGGCCGAGCAGCTTGACCAACGCGAGCTTGCTGAAGGTTTGCCAATTACACCGAGGGCGTAAATGATTGTGATCGTCGGAATGCTCGAGACTTTCAGCGCAGGAGGGCGTTCTTGCGCAGAGCGAAAGACGACAATGAAGAACGAATCCGATTTCAGCTAGCAACGTGAACCAAACATACTGCGGATAACCGAGCAGAAGTTGCGAGGCGGTAAGGAACGCCAGCAGAACCTCGCCGAACAGGCGACGACCATTTCGCGGATCGCAAATCGCAATGTCAATCGCCCATAACATCCACGGCAGGTGGGCGACCACCGCAATCGCGTTGGTTTGAACGAAGTGCAATAGATTGAACCCGCCGAACGTGAAGACGAGTGCGCCCCACAGTGCGCCATCTGCGCGACCGATGACTCGCCTTAGAAATAAGAACATGCCGACGAACATGAACGGATAACTCAGCAACGTTTCCAAGCAAAACGCGACGTTCAGCGGTAGCCAGCGATACAGTAGCCAATGGGCCGGGTGATACATGCCCGCCTGACCTTCGCCCGTCAAGTAAAAACCGTTATAGAGCGACGGCATCCAATCGAAAGAGTCGCCGGTTTGCAATGCCTGCGAATAAAATGCCCGTGTCGGCAAGTGATACGCGCCAAGATCGTCGCCGGTGTAAACGTGACCGAGAAACGCAGGCAAGCACATCGCGACCATGATCGCGAGGCTGGCGACGAGGATCCAGATACAGCGGGTGCGCATCGCGGCATTTGATCCAGCGTTAGCGGTCGGCGGGTTTCCATCGGCAGAAAGCATGATTGATTGCGCTCGTTCGCCGAACGGGTTTAGTCGTCAAGTAGGGGCTGGGGACACCGGGGGCTTACGCCCTCCGGCTCGCCGTTTTGGGTGTTTACGAAATCCATTCGCCCGGCTTGGCTCGCAGTTCTTGCAGGTGGGGGACATCGAGGATTTGAAATGGCGAATGGACCGTTTCCCACGCTTCACCCCGCTGTTCAATCCGGCGATCATTGATCGGACCAATTCGCCCATCGGCCAAATTCAAATACGCCACTCGGTGTGGGTTCAACCCAATCACGCGAGCGAGTGTCGCATCGAGCGCGGCGAGGTTCGTTCCGACCGCGACCAAGCCGAGCGATTTCGCACTTCCCATGATCGGGCCGTCCCCTTCCATGCAGACGATTCCATCGACGATGGAAATCGTTTTCGGCAGCGAAGCATTGATGTCGAGAATGGTTTGCGGAATGCCCGCGTGGTGGAGGACATTTTTCGGCCAACCATATTTGATGCCCGGAATGACGCCGTACATGTTTTTCATGGCGGCGGTCATGCCAGCCCAATGGTGCGTTTTCAGTTTTGGCATCGAGACGATTAGGTCGGCTTCGAGAACGGTGCGCGGGAAAAAGAACCCTTCGAGGGGACTTACTTTTCCGGCGTTCGCGATCCAACCGACTTCTTCATAATTGATATCGGCGAAGGGGATTTTTGTCGAGGCGAGAGCGGCCTGCATCCCGGATTCGATCAAGGCCATTTCCGTATCGCGAACGTGACCCGGCCCTTCGCCCACCGTGACGGTTGCTCCCCAACTGCGAAAAACTTCGGCGGCAGCGAGGACCATCGAAGGGTGCGTCGTCATGTGAGGCGATTTGCGCGACGGCTCGACCATGTTCGGCTTGAGCATCACACGCTTGTCTCGCATCAATTCCGGTTTCAAGCCGGTTGCAATCAGACCATCGCGAATCGTGGCTTGCAAATCACCATCGTAACGCTGACCCTTCGCGAGAAAGACCGCTTCTTTTTTGCCGAAGAAATTCCGAACGAGCGGATAGCCGATTACGCCTGCAAAGGCGGCCCCGGCCCCATACATCCAGGCGCGACGAGTGAATTCAGGGTTCATACCATGTTTTCCTTTGCTTGTGCGGCCAAGGCGAGCAACGCCAATTTGTAGGGCGAGTTGTCACCGGCAAACGTTCGTTGCGAAGCGGATTGCAACCATTCATTGGCTTGCGCCGGACGTTGATGGTGCGCTGTGAGGGCGAACAGTCCGTAACACAAAGACGCTGTTGCCGTTTCAGGACCGAGATTCGCTTGAAGGAATTTCAATCCACGAGCAATGTGACCTTTCGGATCGGGTTCACCCGCCAGTGCGAGCATTGCGAGACCGGTCGGCTGGACGTGTGGGACAAGTTCCTGTCCTAGCACGATCGTGTTGCCATAATTGCAACCGCCGTGCGGCAACTGTCGGTCGTAGAGTAAACGGATTGCTTCTTGCGCACGGGGATGATTTGCTTGGCCAACGGCCCGCAGGGCGAGCAACGCGAGGGCAGTTGGTTCGATCCAGGAATGCGTCCCAGCGACCCAGGGCCAACCTTTGAGCGAAGCGTCGTGACCTAAGTCGTCGGCGGCGTGCATGGGCTGACCTTCCATCGTGGCAAGCCAATCGACGGCCTGCCGAATGGGTTTGGCGAAAGCAAGTTTTGGGTCGCGTTTGCCCGTTGCAACCCAGGCCATGATGGCCCAATTGGTGGGCCAGTTGGGCGTTTTTTCGGCGGCGTTAATGCCGAGCGTCCCTTCGCTCGCTTGATTTGTCGCCAGCCAATTCAAACCGACCACTGCGGCATCGGACCGATTTGCGTGAACGAGTGCGAGCGACGCAACGGCCGTTGGCTCTGTCGCAGGCAAACCGTTTGGTGCGTACCCACACGGAAGCGTCGCAGCGAGTTGGTCGAGAATATCGTTGAGCCAGGGCATAAGTGACGGATTTTCAGTTCGCTGTCGTAGGTCAGGCCTATGGCCTGACAAAGGATGGGACGACGATTCGTTTCGTTGTCAGGCCACAGGCCTGACCTACCAACTAGTCGGCGAACGAAGGATCAATTCGCAATTACGGTCGGTTGCGTCGTCGCGGTCGTTTGATCGGCCGGGGGTGTTGGCTTTTTTGTGTTGGTGTTGTTATTCGTAAGGGCGGGCGTTTTGTCGTTCACCGCGCCGGGGGCAAATGACTCTTGCCAAAAATGGCGAGTCGTGGACTGCGTCAGGCCCATTACGTGAGCGTGATACTGCGACACGAGGTCGGGATGCAAGGCGGCGACGTTCGACAGTTCATCGGGGTCATTCTTCAGGTTGAACAACGAGCCGGTTCGCGAGCGAGCGGTGTAGACATATTTCCATTCGCCTTGTCGCATTCCGACATATTGCATCGCGAACGGGTTGTTGAATACAACCGTGCGATTCGACACGTGTCGCAACAGGCTCGTGCCCAACGAGTGATTGTCGCCCGTCAGTTGCAACATATCCATGACGGTCGGAAGGAGATCAATTTGACTGCCGACGTCGCTCACGATGGTCGGATGCTCGATTCGGCCGGGAGCGAGAATCAACAGGGGAACTCGCACATTTTCTTCAAACAGATAATTCGAGACGGAGAAATTGTCGAAATGTTCGCCCATCGGCATTCCATGATCGCCAAACACAAACACGATGGTCTTTTCCGCAAGGCCCTGTTCTTGCAGCAATTTCATCAGCAGTCCGACGCAGGCATCGGTGTACGAATAGGTCTGCAAATAACGCGAATATTCGCCGTCGGCAGTCACGTCGAAACGGGGGGCTTTGAAACTGGCCGGGGTTTCCCACGGCTGACGATTGGTCGTCGTGCGGGCGAACAGAAACGACGGGTGACCAGCGTGGTCTTGTTGTTTCAACCAGGCGGTTGCGTAGTGCATTAAATATTCGTCGTGGATTCCCCAACTGCTACGGGTCGCGGTGGGGAACGCCTTTTTCAACTCGTCGAGTCCATGAATTGAATCAAAACCATGTCGGCGATAAAACGGACCGGCATTTTCGTAGTCGAGCGAACTGCCCATTGCAAACGCATTTTGATAACCACGGGCATGAAGCAAATCGGGCACGCCAATGAGGGGAATTCCCGTGTTGTCCATTTGTACTTCACGCGGGGCAAAGTTGGGAAGGACGCCGAACAGACTCGACAAACCGGCCCGTGGAGCACGCACGCCGTTGGCGTAAAAGTCGGTGAACAAAATTCCTTCTTGAGCCAGCCGGTCGAAGTTGGGGCTGGCGGGAACTTTGCCCCCCAGCACGCCGACATTCGCCGCACGGAACGATTCTAATTGTAAGAAGATCACGTGCGGCCGTTCGTCGGTGGCAACGCGAACGTCGCATTGTTTTTCGCCGGTGAAGGATTGCGTATTTTTAAGGTACGAATAATCGGGCAAACCAACCTTGAATTGTTCGGACTGTCGGCAGTGGCTCAGTAGTTTCGTTTCGTCCGTTTCGATGGGGAATTTGTCGGCCTGAGACAGAACCGCAAATAGAGCGACCGACTCGTCGTGGATAATTGGATTATTGATGATGTACGACAATTCGGTTGGGATGTAGCGGGCACTCCCTAACCCGGTCATCACGCTCAACGAAATCCAGAAGAGGTGACGATACGACAGATTGATCTCGGAAAACGTCTCTCCAAAAAAGCGGAAGGCAATAGCGATCAGCAACAGCAACAGGGCAAATCCGCAGAGCAGCGGGATCGCCTGACTGGTGTTCAGCATCAAATCTCGCACCCGTTCGTGAAAGGTAGTAAACAAGAGCGAGACATCGACGCGAACGCCCGTCTTGGCAAAGACCAGATAATCGCCGAATAAATAGACCTGCACGAATGTAAACAGGGCGGTACAGAAGCCGACAGCCAACCACGTCCCCAATCGGCCGAGCCACCGCTGCATGAACAGGGCGTGTAAGGCAAAGCACACGACAAACGCCTGGGCGGCAACGAACAAATCTTGGGGAAAGGCCATCACGATTCGGAAGGCGACGGTACTTATCGTTCCGAAGGGGGAGAATTGCGACGGCGTGTTTTGCCACACGATCAACGTTCGCAGCACGAACGGAACGATCAACCACAATAGAAAAAACTTCGACAACTGACCAATTTGCGGTCGGCCAGGAGCGTATTCGCGATCACTGTGCGATGAAATGCGATTGGAGGAGGATTGTTTTCGCATCGTGGGAAGCCTTCAAACGTGTGAGGTGGGCGCGTCGGCGGGTTATCGTTCCGGTTGGGCAACGTGGTTAAAATACAACGCCGCCTGAATAAATGTACCTCACAATTCAGGGGCTGGCGGGATCATCAGTCAGCGCAACTCCCTTTGCCGCCAAGAGGTTCCCACCGACCAGCCGCCAGAATAACAACCAGCCGCCGCGTGGTATTTTTTCAGCGCGACACTCGCAGGGCAATGTTTTTGGAAAGTTTTCTGGAATTTCTCAAGTCGGCGATTTGACTCGGTCTGAAATCGAACTAGGTTTCAAGTGACGAGGCAATCGACGCGAACTGTCGAGAGCCAAGTCTGTGTCACGGCCGTTCGGCTGTGTTACGTGCGGTCGCCGTCGCTCGCCAAACTTGTCTTTGCGGCGAATGCGACCGTGGTTGGTCTGCCTGTCACGCCTCTTCATCCTCGAGAAAGGCAACTCGTTTCGCGAGAAACGGGACGCAAAGCCGCGGGCCGTGGGAGCTTGCTCCTGTGGTAGCCGGGCCGCCGAAGGGATGAAGGATGATCACGAGTTGAAGAGGCACCTTTGTTTCTTATCCCATTTTGGAGTAACCAACAACGCACCGCAGGCATTCGGCAAAATTGTTATTTTGTCGCCGCGTTGAAGGAAACTCTGACCTAAACTTGTTCCGAGAGGCAATCGCGGCTGACCGCAAGGTTTGCCCGTGGCTTCTGGAAACGGAGGTAGCCGTGAAGAATTTGGCCCTTAAACTGCGTCGTTTTTTGAAGTCGGAAGATGGTCCCACTGCGGTCGAATACGCCGTGATGTTGGCCCTCATTGTGGTTGTGTGCTTGACGGCGATTAAGTCGATCGGCACCAACGCGAACACCGCGTTCAACAACGTCGCCACCTCGTTGGCTTCGTAATTTCCCTGTGCCGAGATTCGTCGGCAATAATCTGAGGAACTGGTATGAAGAACCTATTCCAAAAAATGCGGCAGTTCCTCAAGTCGGAAGATGGTCCGACTGCGGTGGAATATGCTGTCATGTTGTCCCTGATCGTCGTGGTGTGCCTGACGGCCATTAAGTCGATTGGTACGAAAACGAACACGACGTTTAATAACGTCGCAACTTCGCTCGCTTCGTAATTTGTAACTTTTCTTAACACTTGCAACTCCTTGAGGATAAATATGAAAAACTTGGCTCTTAAGCTGCGTCGTTTCTTGAAGTCGGAAGATGGCCCCACCGCAGTGGAATACGCCGTTATGCTCGCCTTGATCGTCGTCGTCTGCTTGACGGCAATTAAGTCGATCGGCACCAACGCCAACACGGCTTTCAACAACGTCGCCACCTCGTTAGCTTCCTAAGCCCGAGCGACGCATCGATTGTGTATTCAATGTTGTGGCCTCCACGCCGTTAGGGTTCTTCCAGGCCTACGGCGTGGAGGTTTTTTTGCGCGCCCTTGTACACGCGGCGTCCCGCCGCGTTGATAAGCGGCGAGACGCCGCTTGTACAAGTCGCGGTAATTTTGCCTCTCCCGCCCAGAAAGTGTGACCTAGAGTTGAATATCGGGGAATCTGGATTCTCCGTGCTTGCGCGGTTACCGCAATCAACATTGCGCGACATACGCGAAAAAATCCGACTCGAAAAGGAACCTGCCCATGTACTCCCTGCTGCCCTTTGAAACGCTGGCTGGCGGAATGCAAATGGTGTGTTATTTTTTCACAGTCGTCGCTGCCTTGATGAGTATTGTGACGCTACGTGGATAGCGCCATCCGCGACGATCTGACACATTTTCACCTCTGGAAGAGGACTGGACGCCAATCATGTTGAACTTCCCCTTGCTCGCTGTTTCGTTCGGACAAACTTGGCCGATCTGGGTCGTCACGATTACCCTGATCGTGGCCGCCGTGATCGACGGCAAACAACTCAAGGTGCCTAACTGGATCACCTATCCGATGATCCTATCCGGTTGGGTTTACAGCACCGCATTCTTCGGCTGGGAAGGTCTCGGCTGGAGCCTGTTGGGCACGGTCGTCGGTTTGGCTCTGTTGCTGCCGCCCTATGCGATTGGCGGAATGGGTGCGGGCGACGTGAAGCTCCTCGCTGGTGTCGGGGCCTGGGTGTGGACCGGGGTCACGGTCGAAGCCTATTGCGTTTCGGCCATCTTGGGGGGCATTATCGCCGTCGCGATGGTTTGGTATCGCCGGGTCTGGACCAAGCACCATAACCAATTTTTTGCGATTATTAACGAAATTGCCACGGTCCGAAATCCGGAGCAGCTTGCCACCATTGCAGCCGAACGGAAGCCGCGAATGATGCTTTTGCCCTATGGAATCCCAATTGCGATTGGCACAATTGCCTATTTTGCCTGGATGGGAATGTTGATCTGAAAAACAAATTGGAGAATGTCGGCAGAAATTGCCGAAGAATGCGACGAGGAGCCGCAGTTGTCGAATTTGCCTCGTTGCGCCTGTGTTCATTCTGCCGGTGTTTGAACTGTATCGAATACGGCCGAATGCTCAAAGGTCCAACGAGTGCCGACCGCAAATGCCAAGACTTTGAACGCTTCCGCCGTCATGCGGCGGGAAAGTACGCGATAGATAACTTAACAACGAACGGATTCCCAACCGCCACGGACCTGCACTGTGACAAGTCCCGGCAGCGAGCAAACCGATGCGTCCTAAATCGTTAATCCTGTTGGCACTGGCTCTCGGCTGCGGTCTCGTAGCTTCGATTGGCATTAGCCAGGTCATGGACAAAAATGGTAGCAACGCCGGTCCCGCCGTGGAAACCGAAGCGATCTTCATTGCCAAGGTTGACATCCCCGATGGCCAAGCGATCACCGCTGAAAACGTGGACATGGAACAATGGCCCAAAGCCAAAATCCCCACCGGTGCCTGCATGAAGGCTGAGGATTGGACCGGTCAAAAAGCCAAAGCGACCATCTATAAAGGCGACGTCGTAGCCAAAGCCAAGTTCCTTGATAAAAATGAACAACCTGCCAATAAGATTCCACCTGGCTTTCGCACGGTGGCGATTCCCGTCGATGCGGGTGCCATTGCAGGTGGGTTGATCAAGCCCCGTGACAAAGTCGATGTTTTGGCGATGTTTTCCCGCAATCCGCAAAACGGCATTTCGGAATCCAAAGTCGTTTGCGTCTTGCAAAAGATCGAAGTCTTTGCCGTGGATAGCCAATACAAGCGGGGCGAAAACGGAACGGAAACGGTCGCCAAAGTCGTCTCGCTCCTCGTAACGCCCAAGCAGGCCGAAATGGTTACGCTCGCCGAACAGACGGGCAAAATTCGCCTCGCGCTGCGGAACGGTGATGATGAAAAAACCGACGTCACAGATAACAAACCTACGGTCTTTGGCGACTTAGGACATTCAGATGGGGTCGGCCCCGTAGTTCCGCCAACGACACCCATCGTGCAACCAGCTCCCGCAACGAACGTGGTCAACGACATTTTGGGCATGTTAGCCCGTCCCGCAACGCCGGAAGAAACCGCAATCGCCAATGAAAAGAAGGAAATTTTCACGATGATTCTCATGGAAGGGAATCACATGAAAGAAGTCGATTTTAATTTGACCGATGGTGGACTTCCAGTCGTTCGCACGACCGAGGGACCGGGCGGCAGCCCTTTGGCCCCGCCGAAACCGTTGGCCTCACCCGAAGTTATGAAAAAAGGTTTTTAAACGAACTCGCGATAGTTTGTCCACGCAGTATTTTGCCGGTTGAAGGGCTGAAATTTTCCAGTCCTGAGTAACCGACCCGCCCCCGCCTACCCAACCAATTATTTTTGGCCGCACGGATTGTGGCCCCTCGATCAACCACGGACGGTTATCATGTCACGGACTTTTTCTCCCATACGCTCAACGGCACGCGGGCTCACTCTGCTCGTCGTCGGTCTGTTCTACGCGAGCGTCACCCACGCGCAGCAGTCGGACCGCAATCCGCTCGTTCACAAAGTCGAAACGGCCACCGACCGGCTCGAAATGGTCGTCAATTCCAGCCGCATTTTGACCCTCGATCAAAAGGTGCCTCGCGCCCAGGTCAATAATCCAGAGATAATGACCCTGACGCCCCTCTCGCCGAATCAAATTCAGATTTCGGCCAAGAAAGCGGGCGTCACCGAGGTCAACCTGTGGACGATCAATCCCGAGACCAAGGCCGAGGAAATTCGCTCGGTTGATGTGATCGTCTACGGCGACTCGCGGGAATTGAACATGCTCATTAAGACGCAGTTCCCCAGTGCGACGATTACCGCGATTCCCACCGCAAATAGTATCATTCTCAAAGGTTTCGTGGATCGGGCCGACCACGTGAATCAGATCATCCGCATGGCTGAGGATTATTATCCCAAAGTGATTTCCAACATCACGGTCGGCGGCGTTCAGCAAATTCTGCTGCACGTGCAAGTCATGGAAGTCTCGCGGACCAAGCTCCGTCAGATGGGCTTCGATTTCAGCAATCTCAACGGCAGCAACTTTGTCGTTTCGAGCGTCAGCGGTGTGATTTCCGCCGCCACCAATGGTGCTTCCGCCGCTGGCACCGGGACTGATACTGTTCGTTTTGGGGTCATTGACGGCAAGAACTCGTTCTTTGGCTTTATGAACGCTTTGCGTCAAAACGACTTGGCGAAAGTCCTGGCCGAACCGAACCTCGTCACGGTGAGTGGCCGGCCAGCCTTTTTCAACAGTGGTGGAGAAATCCCCATCGTCGTTCCCGGTAGTTTGGGACAATCGACCATCGAATGGAAGAAGTACGGGACACAAGTGGACTTTGTGCCGATTGTCCTGGGTAACGGGAATATCCGGCTGGAAGTTCGTCCCCGCGTGAGTGAAATCGACGACAGCCGTAGCGTGACGATCAATGGAATTTCTGTGCCCGCCTTGCGCGTTCGCGAAGTTGATACAGGCGTCGAAATGCAGGCTGGCCAAACGCTCGCCATTGCCGGTTTGGTCCAAGATCGGATCGAGGCCTCGAATGCGGGCTTGCCCTTTCTGTCGGACATTCCATATTTTGGAATGCCCTTCCGCCGGGTGAAAGAAAAGAAAAATGAAATCGAGTTGGTTGTGATCGTCACGCCCGAGCTCGTCTCGGCGGTCGATGCGAGCGACGCCCCGCGGATTGCACCCGGTTTGCAAACGACCAATCCCAACGACTGTGAATTGTATTTCAAGGGCCATCTCGAAGTGCCAACCTGCAACCTGCCCGGTGCCCCTGCCCCACAAAGTGGCCGGATCTATGAAGAAGTCCCGCAAGGGAAAAATCCGATCACTCCGGCGAGTACGTCGAACGGCGGCCGCACGGCGAGCACCCCCTCTCGCGGGCCAGTCTCGAAAGCGGGATATACCCCTCCAGCGACCTCCCCTCAATCATCCCAGCGATACAACCCGGCTAAACCCACCACTTCGCCGGGCACAAATGCGGCGAAATCGGAAGGTGGATTCATCGGACCTCTTGGATATGACGTAAATAATAAATAGAGGCGCGGTACTGGCATTTCGCCGGTCTGCGTTTGCGCACGTTTTGTTTCCACGTTGATGACCGCTGGCGACAGGCAAATCGCCACAGGCCGCAGTTACGCCGCGTTTTTAGCGTGAAATAAATCGGTTCGCGTGTTTCGGGAACCTGCCCGATCAATTGGCACTACAATGAGTAACGTCCTTCGCTTAGCCATCGTCGATCCCAACGACACAACGCGTAATGCGTTGAAGTCGAAGCTATTGGGCATGGACACGATTTGGCTCGAGGCCGAATGCTCGCGCTATGAATTCTTCGCCGACGTGATCGCCCAAACGCATCCCGACATTGGCATCGTCACGATGGACCAAGACCCCGACAAGGCCCTCCGCCTCGTCGAGGAATTGAGCCAATCCGCTCCCGACTGCAACATCCTGATCATCAGTTCGTCCACCGACGGCAACTTGATCCTGCGAGCGATGCGGGCCGGTGCAAAAGAATTTCTCGCTCAACCGGTCAAGGTCGAAGACCTGATCGGTGCCCTCGACCGCATCAGCGAAAAACGTTTTGGCAAAGGGGAGGGCAAGTCCCGCAGTAGCACGATCATCGCCGTCGCGGGTGCGACGGGCGGCGCAGGGACGACGAGCATCGCGGTGAATCTTGGTTGCGTACTCGCATCGGACCCGAAGAACACGGTGGCCCTGGTCGATCTCGACATGGCCCTGGGCGACGCCGATGTGTTCCTTGATACGATTCCCGACTACACGCTTGTGGACGTGGCGCAGAACGTCACGCGGCTTGACTTTGCCCTGCTCAAACGCTCGTTGACAAAACACTCGTCCGGTTTGTACTTGTTGCCCCGCCCCGTGCAGTTGGGCGATGCGGCTCATATTAAGCCGGAAGACTTGCAACGAGTGATCGGCCTGCTCAAGGCGACTTTTTCGCATGTCGTGATTGACTTGTCAAAAGGTTACACGGCCAATGACATGGTCGCGCTGGAAATGGCGGCCGAGATTTTGCTCGTTACGCAGTTGGACCTTCCCTGTTTACGGAACGTCGTCCGTTTGATGATGTCGTTCGGCGAGATGCCGGGCATGAAAGAAAAAGTCAAAATCGTCGTCAATCGGGCCGGTTTAGAGTCGGGCCAAATCAGTTTGAAAAAAGCCCAAGAGACCATCGGCCGCGATATTTTTTGGCAGTTGCCGAACGACTATCGCGTGATGGTCGAAGTCCGCAATAACGGCGTCCCACTGATCGAACAAGCCCCGAAGGCCGCGATCACTTTGGCCCTCCGCGATATGGCCGAAGCCCTGATGGGCAACAACAAACCGACGGACGAAGTCGATCCCAAGTCGAGCAAACGCCGCCTATTCGGTTTTCTCGGCGGCAAGGCGAAGGCGTAAATCACGCCGGGTTAGCAAATGCTGACGATGGGCTACGACGGTCTTTTCGGTCGTTGCGTTGCGCATTTCATCCCGTTCGCCGATCTGATAGAATGAGCGCATGTCCTCACTCGATTCACAAACTCCTGAATGGCGTGCCCAGGCGGCCCGCTGGATCGAAACTTGGCGAGTTGCCGGACCGTTGTTGGAGAAGTTCAAACGGGAAGAGCTGCGGGCCTCCGATCCGCGTCGCGATTGGGAAATTATCGACTCTTTACTGGAGTTGGGGTGTCGCGACATCATCTATTCCCAGACGACTGGTCTCATTGAACAACAACGCCTGTTTCAAAAGTCGCGAACATGAATCGGCTCTTTACGGCGGCATTGGAAGTTCAGGCCTTTCTGCAACAACGCAATTGGCCATTCTGCATCATCGGCGGATTAAATCTCGTTCGGTGGGGTGACGCTCGCACCACCAAGGATGTCGATTTGACGCTGTTCACTGACTTCGGGAATGAAACCAATTTCATTCGGCCACTGGTGTCAAATTTCAAGAGTCGCCGAACGGATGCTGCGGGATTTGCCGAGAGTGCTCGGGTGCTAATGCTGATCGCATCCAATGGCGTTCCCATTGATATTGCGCTAGCTGGATTTCCCTACGAGTTCAATATGGTGACTCGGGCGACGGATTTTGAATTCGCACCGGGAGTCACGCTCCGTACAGCGTCCGCAGAGGATATGGTCGTGCTGAAGACCTTCGCCGACCGTGATCAGGATTGGATCGACGTCAAAGGCATTCTCGTTCGCCAGGGAGACAAACTCGATTGGGACTATATCCACGAGGCCCTTCCACCACTGTGTGAACTGAAGGAATCGCCGGAAATCGTCACTCGGCTGGAAGAGCTGCGCCGCAACACGCGCGACTGATAGGCTCTTGTTGTTCGCGATGTGCCCGAACGACGAGCGTCAACCATACGGATCGCACTTCAGCGACGCTCGGTTTTTCCGCCGCAATCCGACTCGTCTGGGCTAATCTGGCCACTGGTTTCGATCCTACGTGCGACGTATAATCGGCTCGTTCAACGTATCAACGGTCGGAACAATCTTCTTTTCGTCCTCACGAACCACCTTGCAAATCAACTGAGAACTCTTATGGCCTACGGTTTTGGGATTATCGGCTGCGGCATGATTGGCCGCTTTCACGCCCGCGCGATCAACGATACGAAAGGGGCCAAACTCGTCGGCTGCTATGATTCGTTTCCTTCTTCGGCGGACAAGTTGGCGGCGGAATTCAATTGCACCGCCTATCATAAATTGGACGAGATGCTCGCCAACCCGAACATTCACGTCGTGACGATTGGCACTCCCAGTGGTGCCCACATGGAACCGGCCGTCCAAGCTGCCAAGGCCAAGAAACACGTGATCGTCGAGAAGCCGCTGGAAATTACGCTCAAGCGATGTGACGCGATCATACGTGCGTGCGAACAAAACAAGGTCAAACTCTCGGCGATTTTCCCCTCGCGATTTCATGAACCGTGCCGCGAGATCAAGCGAGCCGTCGAAGAAAAACGCTTTGGCATCTTGACGCTGGGAGACGCCTACGTCAAATGGTTCCGCACGCAGCAGTATTACGACAGTGGAGCTTGGCGCGGAACGTGGGAACTCGATGGCGGCGGCGCACTGATGAATCAAGCGATTCACTCGATTGATTTGCTCACTTGGTTCATGGGACCGGTCGTCGAAGTTCAGGCGCAAATGGCGACCCTCGCCCACGAGCGGATCGCCGTCGAGGATGTGGCCGTGGCGACGCTCAAGTTCGCCAACGGTGCGCTGGGGACGGTCGAAGCAACTACAGCCGCCTTTCCAGGCCGCTTGAAACGGATTGAGATCAGCGGCTCGGCGGGGACGGCGATCATGGAAGAAGAAGACTTGATCGAATGGAAGTTCGCGAAAAGTTTGAAGCGGGACGAAAAAATCATTGCCCACATGGCGGAGCAAAAAAGCACCGGCGGCGGCGCGAGCGACCCGGCGGCGATTGGTCATCATGGTCACGCCCATCAGTTCGCAGACGTCCTCGATGCGATCAAGAAAAATCGGCCGCCGTTCGTCGATGGTCTTGAAGGCCGCCGTTCGGTCGAGATTATTCTGGCGATTTATAAAGCGGCGGAAACAGGCAAACCAGTGAAGTTGCCGCTGAGTGGCGACCCGACGTTGAAAGCCAGGAAGATCAAAGCGAAGTAGGGATAAACGCTTTTAACGGTTCGTGGACGAACCGGCTAAGCGACAAACGAGCGAACCGTCCAAGCGGCGAGTTTTTCGTGACAGAAGACTCCAATGCCCCCTTTTATCGCCCCAAACCGGGTAATCGGCCGTTTGGCTTGACCCCCCGATTTTCTGCGGGTTAAATGTAGAAATCCAAGTCGAATCGGTGGTATAATTCAGTTTCAGCCGCTGGTCGTCTTGAATTTGTAAGGGCAGGGTGGCACTTTTCGTTTTTGTGAGTTTTGTCGAGAGTCTCTTATGGCCGTCGTAACATTGCGAATTATTGACGGCGCGGATCGTGGACGAGCATTTGACGATTTGCCCACGCCCATCTCGATCGGTCGTGAAGAGGGCAACACGATCCAACTGAACGATGAGCGGGTCAGTCGCTTTCATCTGAAAATTCAAGAGGACCGCGATAAGGTCGTTCTGACCGACCTTGAAAGCACTAATGGCACGAAGGTCAACGGCGAGGACGTGCAGCTTCGGATCCTGCGATTTGGCGATGTCCTGACCGTCGGACGCTCGGTCATTTTGGTTGGCTCGCGGGAGCAAATCGCTCAACGCCTTGCCAGTTTACGGGGCGATGAAGATCGAACGCACACGCTCGCTCCGGAAGAAGCGTCCTCATCTCCGCGTGCGCAAAGTCTGGACTATGAATTGAACTGGAGTGCGAACACCGACGATCAAGCGACGCTGCACGCGCTGCTTCCGCCAAGTTTGCCAGAAGGTTTAAGCCCGACGCAAGCGGCCGAACTTGCGGAACTGATGGAATACTTGCACGTTCGCATCCGCGATTTGATTGCAAGCGTCAAGCTGAAGGGGCCAGCCGAACGAGTGAACCTGGAGGCCCGCCAGTGGCAAAACCTGCTTGATATTCAATCTCGGCTCGCGACCTATCTCCGCGAAATTGCTAACCCTTCGTAGGCTTGCTGGAAAAACGGGAGAAGTTCCGACTCCCGCCCCATTTCTACCGCATCCGTTGACGATATGTATAAATGACAGACCTCAGACGGGCGTCGGGGCGACGTCTTCCTGCAAACTGATGATCTGACGATCTTCGTCGTAGGCGAACAAATTGCCGTAGCGTGCCCAGCGAACGAGCGTCTCGAACGTCGTTTCGTAATTCTCTTGCGGCAGGTGAAGCACGATCGTCTCGTAGACCAGTTCCGTTTCCAGTTCGTGTTCCGGCTGTTTGATCAGGACATCGTGCAGTAACTTAAACAGCCGCAGGCGCAGCAATTGTTCACGCCACAGTTTTTTGCGGTCGTCCACTTGGGCCAGCAAAAAGCGATGACCCGTTCGCGAGATCAGGACCATCCGGCGTGGAGTTTCGACAAGTCCCAACAGTTCGGCCGCCTCGACGACTTGAATCATCTTGCCAAACTCGTGCTGCGTATCGTTGGCAATTTTGAACACATCCTCCTTGCCGCCGCGCGCATCCAGATACTCGAGCAAGCCGACGATTTGGCTCGCCGCCGCTTCGGGCAAGGATTCGACCGCAGTGGAAAGGCCCGGCTCTGGGACGTCAGGCAATTCGTGACCCGTAATCAGTTCGTGCAGATGATCGACAAGTTGATTGAACTCAGGCGAGCGATAATCGCGCGGACGAGGCATCTTGTTTTCGACAATCGTTTGAATCCGACCAGGGTTCGCTCCCAAGATCACGATCCGATCGGCCATGAAGGCGACTTCTTTAATGTCGTGACTGACCATGAGAATCGAGGACGGGTGGCGATTCTTGGCCGACCAAATGTCGGTCACTTCCGCTCGCAAACTCTCGGCGGTCAACGCATCGACCTGACTAAACGGTTCGTCGAGCATGAGAATTTCGGGATCGACCGACAAGGCGCGGGCCATTCCCACGCGCTGCTTCATTCCGCCCGACAACTCGCGAGGATAGGCCTCTTCAAAACCAGCCAAGCCGACCAGTCGAATCGCTTTCTCGGCCCGATCCTCGACTTCTTTTTCTGGCAGGTTGATCGCCTGCAATACGGCCTGCACATTTTCAGTGACGGTCATCCACGGATAGAGCGCAAAGCTTTGGAAGACGATCGCCACGCCGGGGTTGAGGCCCGCCAGGGGTTGATCGTGATACAGCACCTCGCCGTTCGATTTCTCGATTAAGCCCGCCATGATCCGCATGATCGTCGATTTGCCGCAGCCTGACGGTCCGAGCAGAGCGACAACTTCTTCCGGTTGAACAGCAAGCGTGATGTTTTCCAACACGACGCGATCCGTCCCGTTTGGGAGCGGATAAACCTTGCCCACGTTGCGAAGCTCACACAGAACTTGCGGCGCGGTCGGCTTGGTCTCGGGCGGTGAGTTCGAGGAGGGCATAAAAACAACTTTGTTTTAACGGAAGTGTAACGACTGATATTGACCTAGTGCTACGTCACAGCTTAATTGAGGGATGGTGTGCCACTGGCTCTGCCCATTGATCTTAACACATCTCTGCTAGCATCAAAAAACGCCGGGAAAACGCATGTGCGAAAACTGAACACTCAAAACGCGAAAGTCGATTTTCCCGA
>JAYUFG010000103.1:0-6741 GCA_043738845.1 Planctomycetaceae bacterium | reverse complement strand
CGTAGAACTCCTCGAATCTGCCAGGAGTTCCGCCGGTTGCGATTTTACCAGCGGCCGCTGCCTCCCATTCAAAAACTCGGACTTGTTTACGAACTAATAAACCAGCTTCTTCTAATGTTAATGCCCCGTAACGAACTTCCTGAAGTAAATGTGTCAATTCGTGCGTGGTTGCACTTAATAGAGGATTGCCACCAACCCACAAGCGACCGACTCCTATTGTGATGCGATCAGTTGTTGCAAATCCACCGAGTAACAGATTCAATTCCAGGCCAATTCGTCCTGATTTCGAATAATTCAGCACACTCTTCCGCAGCGCATTTAGCTCCGCTGTTGAATATCCTAACCGCCCAGCAGCAGTCTTAAAGGCAGTGCTACGAAAGGTTCGTAAATACGCCAAGCGAGCTGCACGGCTTCCCTTGAAAAACGACAGACGCGTGATGCCCGAAGCAAACCCGCGAAGTCGACCAATTTTCGCAAGGTTTCCAAAACCGAAGGCTTCACCCAATGCCAAGGTTCCGTAGAACAATCCCCAGCCCCACTCGCCGCAACTGAAATGATGCGCCGATTGTAGGCCCGAACCATAGACCGGTATCAAGCCTTCAAAAATGGTTGGCTCTCGCACCGCCAAGCCGAACGGATCGACCAGTGTCGCCGGGTCGCCCGCCGCGTAGCCGTACAAGTTCGCACCGTCACTATACCCCGACGGGTCGGTGTTCAGCCAGCGGCCCAGGCGGGGATGCAAGTCCCGAAACCGGACGTGATACATCCCCGTCACCGGATCGCGGCGATAACCGCTGTACAACACGTCGTTGTGATAGGCCGAACTGGTCCGGCTGTTGTAGTTCCCGTCGAAGAACAGCGGCTGACCAGACGGGTCGTACAAGTACCGCTCGACCGCCGCGCCGGTGTGGTCCACCAAGCACGTCACGTTCATTTTCGGGTCGGTCAGATAGTACAGCCGGTCGCCAGCCGTCGCCACGCCGCCGGGAAAGTCGGTCGATTGCCGAAAGATCGGCGCGTCCAAATATCGCAACGACCAGCCATATTGGTCGTTCTTGAACGCCGCTCCGCCCGCCGTCTGTCGCGTTTCCAACAGTTGCCAGCGTCAGAACGCAACGGACATTTTCCGCCGGGCGTAAGACGCTCCCTACCAAGGCGAGCGGTGCAACCATTGCTCCTGTCAGGTACGGGGTACCTGACCTACGCGACTGACGTTCACGTCTACTTCACTTCCGCCACATCGATCACGTTCACCTGGATGAACTGACCGTTGTACGGTTTGGGTGCAGGGGCGACGTCGGGCACGACGAGCTTCAAGAAATTGGAAATCATCTTGCCATTTTGGCCGTTGCCATAGATGGTTAATTCGGAGCCGCCGTCGATTTCAATCGTGCTCGTGTAGTCGATCGTGAAAATTTTGTGGCCCGTCTTGTCTTGACGGTTGAGATAGTAGTGCGATTGTGGCGAGGCAACGGTCAATTGATAGATGTTGTAGGTCGCATCGTCCGGTTCTCCGCCGATGTAAAAATACTCACCTTCTTTCGTACCGCCCTTGTACTTCATCGGCTCGACGACGCCACGAAAACGGAGCGTGACTTTGTACTTCTTTCCCTGTTCGCCACCGAATATTTTCTTGGTGGTGAAATTGTCGGTCGTCTTCGGGTCGCCGGTGGCAATGGCCGAATCGCAATTGGCACCCTCGGTCGGCTTCTCGGGCATTTCTCCTTTGCAGGGGAATTCCCACCGCACGCCGTCCAACTCAGCCGCAGGCTTTCCGGCTAAACTCTTCCAAGCGGGTTCCTTGGCGGTCGATTCTTTCGCCCTGGATTCTTTCGTACTATCATCCTTGGCCGGTTCCGCAGCAATCGCGAGCGATCTATTGGTGACGAACGCGATCAATCCCAAAGCAACAAGCAGATGAACTGGGCGAGCCATTGCAATCTCCGAGTAATAAAGAGTTGAACACCGTCGTGCCATTATTGACGCGAATGAGCCGCGTTGCAATATGCGACACTTCTCGGACGTGGCAAGATGACCGGGCATCGGAGAAAAGCAACCTGAACTACTTCGGTTTTCCCCACACAAGTAACTCGTGCCACACCCAATAACCCTCGGTCGTTTGAATTGCCTACCCATTGAACGTATCATAAAGTCTCATGAACTAGGTCGCGAATTCTCGAAAGGTCGGCGGCGTGCGGTGGCTTCTGCGGTATCAATTGTTGTTTCCCTTCGCGGGCGTGATGCTCCTTGCGCTCGTGGGTGTCAGCGCGCTGAATGCCTATCTCGCCGCGCAACGTTCCAAACAACAGGTCGAAGACCAACTCGCCCGAATCGGCCCCACGCTTCACAACGCTACGTTTCCTCTTAATGACACCGTGCTGCAACAATTGCGCGACGTGGCGAACGCCGAGTTTGTCCTGACCGACTCGGCGGGTAAGGTCTACGCGACCAGTAAGCCAGAACTCGCCCCGCTCGCCCCAGCACTTCCGACCAAACCGGCCGAATCGTTTCAACTTGGACCGGCCGTCGAGGTAGCGGGCGAACGATACTTCCACACCGTTGTCGCAATCCGCCCTTCGTCGGCTCAATCGTCCGGGTCGCTGTTGCATATCCTTTATCCCGAACGAGTCTGGCGGGAAAGCCAATGGGACGCAATGCAGCCGCCCGTGATTGTTGGCTCGGTCGCGCTGGCTCTCGTGGCACTCGTCTCGATTATTATCACCCGGCGGCTCAGTCGGCCCATCGCCCAACTGAAAACGCAAGTCGGCCATTTGGCCCAGGGCGAATTTCAACCGATCCCTCTGCCCAATCGCGACGACGAACTGCGGGAGTTGGTGATCTCGGTCAATTCGCTGGCGGGGCAACTGGATGAACTTCGCCAAGTCATTCGCCGCACCGAACGGTTGTCGCTTCTGGGGCAACTGAGCGGCGGGTTGGCCCATCACTTGCGAAATTGCGTGACCGGTGCGAGGCTGGCCGTGCAACTCCATCAGCGACAATGTCAAAATGCCGATCAAGAAAGTTTGGGCGTCGCCCTGCGGCAACTCATTTTGTCCGACGAGCACTTACAGCGATTTCTCGCGGTGGGCAAGCCGCAGCCGCCGCAACTCGCCGAGTTGGACCTGCGAACGTTGCTCGACGAGGTCGATTCGCTCGTTGGTCTTTCATGCCGTCATCGCAAAATTGACCTGCAATTCAAACAGCCGCCGCAACCGGTCGTCGTTCATGCCGACGCCGAGCAGTTGCGGCAATTACTCCTTAACCTCGTGTTGAACGCCATCGACGCCGTCAGCAGTAATACAGTCGCCGTCAGCAGTAATACAGTCTCCGTCGGCAGTAATACAGTGGCCGTCGGCAATAGTGGAACCGCTGGAGGCAATCATGGAACCGTTCGGGTCGAGATCGATTTGCCCTCGGCCCAAACGGTGCGATTGCGAGTCTTCGACAGCGGCCCCGGCCCACCGCCGGAACTGGTCGAAAAACTGTTCGAGCCATTTGTGACGGGCAAGAGGGAAGGGATCGGACTGGGCTTGGCCGTGTCGCGGCAAATTGCCGACGCTCACGGCGGCACCCTGCGCTATGTTCGCGAGGGGGAAACTTGTTTTGAGTTAGTCTTGCCGAGCGGCGGTTTACATCCGTTGCGCACAAACGGCTCATACCCTGAACCGCATGAGCAAAAAACCAACATTCAAAAATCCAACGTGCCAGAAGCCAGCACCTCATAAACGAACGACACATCATCCATGCCTACACCCCGTTTGATTTTGATCGTGGACGACGAGGAAAGCATTTGCTGGGGATTGAAGCGATTGCTGTCCGAGGAAGGACACGAAGTGGTCGTCGCCGCATCGGCCGAAGAAGGTTTCGCCACCGCGCGAAAACGCAAGCCCGACCTGATCGTGCTCGACGTCCGCTTGCCGGGCATGGATGGCCTGACGGCGATGCAGCAGTTTGCCGAAATCGCTGGACCTGTTCCGGTCGTCGTGATCACGGCGTTCGGAAATTTGGAAACGGCCGTGACCGCCCTCAAAAACGGCGCGATCGACTACCTGACCAAGCCGTTCGACTTGGAGCGGGCCGCCGTCGTGTTGCGGCGAGCACTCGAAAGCCGCTCTCCGTTGCCGACCACACCTCTGGCGGGCGAACCGCTGCCGCTGCACGATCTACTCGGCGGAAGTCCGGCCATGCAGAATGTCTTCAAACAGATCGCGATTGTCGCTCCATCCGATGTGTCGGTTCTTGTGACGGGCGAAAGTGGCACAGGCAAGGAGTTAGTATCGCGAGCCATTCATCGCCATTCCGCACGAGCCGACAAGCCATTTCTCACCGTGAATTTGGCCTCACTCAGTCCCCTGTTGATCGAAAGCGAACTTTTCGGTCATGTGCGTGGAGCGTTTACGGGGGCCGACGTTGCACGACGAGGACTGTTGGAACTGGCCGACGGCGGCACGGTCTTCTTCGACGAGATCGGCGACGTGCCGCTCGATGTACAAGTCAAACTCCTGCGCGTACTCGAACAACGCGAGGTAACGCCCGTCGGCGACGGCCGCCCCCGTGCGGCCGATTTTCGCGTCATTGCTGCGACCAATCGCGAGTTGGGCGAGATCATCCGGGCGGGTGCATTTCGTCAAGACTTGTATTTTCGACTCGCCGGATTTGAAATCAACCTCCCTCCGCTGCGCGAACGAAGTGACGACACTATTTTGCTCGCTGAGCATTTTTTGCGTCAAGTCCGCGTGCCGTCGCATGCGGCGACCGGTTTCACCAAGGCCGCCATCCTGGAACTTCAAAACCGTTTTTGGCCCGGCAATGTTCGCGAACTACGAAGTGCGGTGCAACAAGCGGCTCTTATCGCCCGGGGGCAAGCGATTGAAGTCGAGCATCTTCCGGCCTCGCGCGAGTTGGGAACGGTGGCAGGCGACGATCTGCCGGGCAGTCTGCGTCGCGCGGTGCGCAACTGGGCCGCCGCTCAACTGGCCCAGGAGCAACCGCACGAGAATCTGCATCAACAATTGCTCGATCAAGTCGAGCCGCCGTTGTTCGATGTCGTGTTGCAAAAAACGCAGCAGAATCGGGCCGCCGCCGCCGACATTCTTGGCTTGCATCGTGCGACGCTAAGAAAGAAGTTGAGTTAAGCCTGAACTCGCGACGAACGCCTTCGGTGTTTCCGTTCAAACGTTTTCCCTATCGCAGAATGCTCTGATGAAATTTGTATCTCGTGAAAACTTGCCATTCTTTCGATTTGCTTCCGTCGCGTGGCTCAATGCCTGCGTCCTTTCGTTCGTTGTCGTTTATCCTATTTCCGCAACGGAACCAGAATTAGAAACAAAACCCCAATCAACGACCGCCGCCGTCCCCGATTTTTCCGCCGCAGCGAAAATCCTGCAAGCGGGCGTTGAAGACAAAGCCTATCCCGGCTGCGCGGTCGTGGTCGGGACCAGTCGCGGCGTGTTGTGGCGAAAGGCGTTTGGAAAAATCTCGCCCGACGGTGCCGCGACCACGACGCAAACGCTGTACGATCTGGCCTCGTTGACCAAAGTGGTCGGGACGACGACGGTCTTTGTGACCTTGGTCCGCGACGAGAAACTCGCCCTGGATGATCCGGTCGCGAAGTATCTACCGACGTTTGTCACGGCCATCGACGACGAGCAGGAACAGACTCGTCGGAAAAAAATCACGCTGGAAAGCTTATTGACCCATTCCGCCGGGCTTTCGCCGTGGCAACCGTTTCATAAGTCGGCCAGCAACTACGACGAAGTCCTCGTGGCCATTCAGAAAACGCCGTTGGCAACCGCACCCGGAACCCGCGAACAATATAGCGACCTGGGCTTCATGCTATTGGGTGAGATTGCCGCCCGAGCGGGGGGAAAAAAACTGCCGGAACTGGAACGGGAGCGGGTCTTCACGCCGCTGGGGTTAAAGAACCTATTGCGAAATCCGCCCGCCGAATTGTTGCCGCAGATTGCTCCGACCGAACGTCGGCCCGAACGCACCGACTTTTGGCACGGCGTCGTTCACGACGAGAACGCTCGCACGGGTGAAGGTGTGACGGGTCACGCGGGCTTGTTCGCATCGGCCGATGATCTTGCGGTTTGGGCGGCCGAATGGTTGAAAGGAAGTCGCGGTGAAAGCCGCATTCTTCCCCGCGAGTTGGTCGAGAAATTCACCCGCCGCCGCGAACTGGTCGAGGGTTCCAGCCGCGCCCTGGGCTGGGACACGCCGACCAAAGGAGGTTCTGCCGGTACGCAACTTTCGCCCAAAGCGTTTGGTCACACCGGCTTTACGGGCACGAGCGTCTGGCTCGATCCGACTCGCGACGTGTACGTTTTGCTCCTCTCGAACGCGGTCTGTCCGCAGCGGGGAAACACTCGCGTGTTTCGCATTCGACGAGAACTGTGCGACGCAGTGATTGCGGCGATGAATGCAGAAAAATGAAAAATGAATGGAGCGAGGGAATTCAATTGGCGGCGGTGCGTTTCCAACCGGCTGATCGTGTTCGTGCTTAGCCGTCGCGTCCACGCGGTGGGACTTTTCTCGCCGCCCATTCCGGATCGATCTTTTACCCGCTGATATGAACAAGGCCGGAGCGTTGGAGCGAAATTTGTTTCGGTCGAGTGACGAGGTTAAAGAATGTCCTTTGGTTGCGCCCCAGGTTGCAAGCAACCTGATGTTGTGAAAGAGCCGGTGCTCCGGTGTTTAATACGGTGTAGCGGACCAGGCATGTCGCTTGGTCGCTCAGCC